>CAWUJR010000417.1:0-3872 GCA_963922375.1 uncultured Robbsia sp. | reverse complement strand
CATCGAAGGGCTCGCGCCCAATGGCGATCACCCGCTGCAGCAAGCATGGGTCGAGGCGCAGGCTCCCCAATGCGGCTATTGCCAGTCCGGCCAGATCATGCAGGCGGCCTGTCTATTGAAAGACTTCCCGCATCCGACCGACGCGCAAATCGATGCGGTCATGACCGGGAGTTTGTGCCGGTGCATGGCTTACGTGCGCATCCGCAAGGCGATCAAACTTGCTGCGCAAGGCGGCAAAGGGAGCGTTTCCGATGAGTAAGTTCGATCGATACCGTCCTGAAATCAAGACAGACGCGACGACTCCTTCAGCGCAGGCGGACCAGCCGTTCTCGCTGAAACGTCGGGATTTCCTGATCAGCGCGGTGGGCTCGGGTTTCATGATGGCCTTTGCGCCACGCGCTTTTGCCCAGGCGCCGGCGGTTGCCGCAGCCGAACCCGGCCACCAACAGACATGGGGGCGTGATGGCGGCGCACCGCATACAGCCGACGGCGCATCGACCTTCGACCCAACGATCTGGTATGAAATCGATCGCGACGGACGTATTTCCGTGAACATCACGCGTGCCGAAATGGGGCAGCACATCGGCACGGCGCTGGCGCGGATCGTCGCTGATGAACTTGATGCGGATTGGCGCCTGGTCAGCCTGAACTATGTGGATACCGATCCTAAATGGGGATTGATGGTCACGGGCGGCAGTTGGTCCGTCTCGCAGAGCTTCATGCCACTGAGCCAGGCTGGCGCGGCGGGACGCATTGCGTTGATCGAGGAAGGCGCCAAGCTATTGGGTGTCGCGCCTGGTACCTGTGTAACGAAGAACAATGCTGTCGTTGCCCGGGATGGGCGGACGTGTTCGTACGCCGAGATTGTCCGTCGAGGACGGCTTGACCGTCACTACAGTGCGGATCAGCTCGCGAAACTGCCGATCAAAAGCGTACATGACCGGCGCCTGATCGGCAGTGCGACGTCCGCGCTCGATATTCCGCAGAAGACTAATGGACAGGCACTGTACGGCATCGACGCCAAAGTTCCGGGCATGGTCTACGCGCGGCCTAAGCTGCCGCCCACGCGCAATGGCTCGAAGGTCGTTTCGATCGACGACAGCAAAGCGAAAAGCGTAAAAGGGTATCTCCGTTCGATCGCACTCGATGATCCGTCGGAGACCGTGCCAGGATGGGTTGTCGTCCTCGCGGACAATTTCACGGCGGCGATGCGTGCCGCAGATCTCGTCAAGGTCGTCTGGACGCCGGGAGCGGCTCACACGGTCGACGAGAAAGCGATTCTCGACCATGGTGCGGCGCAGATCGCGGCGACCGGCGGTGGATCGCTCGTGGTCGACGATGCCGGAGTGGACAAGGTGTTTTCCGAGGCGCCAACGGTATTCGAGCGGACGTATACGACGGCCAGCGTGTTGCACTTCCAGTTGGAACCACTGAACGCGCTGGTATTCGAGAAAAACGGCGTCTGGGAAATCCATGCCGGTAATCAGTGGCAATCGCTGATCCTGCCAACACTCGCGAAAGCGTTGCGCGTGCAGGAAAAGCAGATCGTGATGCGCAGCTACCTGCTTGGCGGCGGGTTTGGTCGCCGCCTGAATGGTGATTATGTGGTGCCCGCCGCGCTCGCCGCCAAAGCGGTGGGTAAGCCGGTCAAGTTAATCTGCACGCGCTCGGATGACGTATTGTTCGACTCGTTTCGATCACCGTCGATCCAACGGGTCAGAATGGCATTCAACGCGGAACGCAAAGTCGTGGGGATGACACACGACGCCTCGGCGGGCTGGCCTACCGAGGTCATGGTGCCTTCTTTCATGCCGAAGGGCGTGAACGGCGTGCCCTATGATCCGTTCGCCATCTCGGGCGCCGACCATTGGTACAGTGTGGGCGCGCAACGGGTGCGTGCGTTGTCGAACGACCTCGCGAATCAATCGTTCCGTCCGGGATGGCTACGCTCCGGGGGACCGGGCTGGACCAATTGGGCCCTTGAATGCTTCATGGATGAAGCCGCGGAAAAGGTCGGTGCCGATCCGCTTGCCTTCCGCCTGGCGCTTCTGGATGGAAAGGGAAGGAACGGCGGGGATACGCTCATCAATATCGGGGGCGCCCGCCGGCAAGCGGTCGTTTTGCGGCGGGCCGCGCAGAAGGCCGGTTGGGGTGCCGCGCTGCCCCCCGACACCGGCTTTGGGATCGCGACAACGTTTGGTCAGGAACGCGCGATGCCTACGTGGATCGCCTGCATCGCACGTGTCAAGGTGGACCGCGATACCGGAATCGTGCGTGTCGAGAAACTGGTCATCGTCGTGGATGCCGGCACGATCGTTCATCCGGATGGTGCGTTGGCGCAAACCGAAGGCGCCGCATTGTGGGGCGTCAGCATGGCGTTGCACGAAGGAACGCGCTTCGTCAATGGTCAGGTCGAAGACACGAACCTGAACACCTACACCCCTTTGCGAATAAGCGACGTGCCGGAGATGGACATCGAATTCATCGACAGTGTCGAGCGGCCGACCGGTCTGGGCGAACCCGGTACGACTGTCACGGGGCCGGCCATAGGAAATGCCATCCATGCCGCCGTCGGCGTGCGATTGCGGCACTTGCCCATTCGCCCGGACGATGTGCTTCAAGCGCTTCAACGCTCGAAACAATCGACGTGAACGAGCTTGGCCTAGCCACTATTTGAACTTTGCGCGTTGCGGCATGCGAACGAAGGGTCTGGACGAACTATGGATAACGTCGACAGAAGCATCCTCGAATCGGCCCTTTCCTGGTTGGATTCGGGGCATCACGTCGTACTTGGAACCGTGATACGGACATGGGGTTCTGCGCCTCGGCCCCTCGGATCGATGGTCGCGATACGTGGAGACGGCGTGATCAAAGGGTCCGTATCCGGCGGATGTATCGAGGACGATCTGATCCGCCGCGTGGCGAATGGCGAGCTGATCGAGGCATGTCCTCGCAAAGTGATATACGGCGTGTCTGCCGATGAGGCGCATCGTTTTGGACTGCCCTGTGGTGGCACGATGCACCTGGTGATCGAACGCTTGAGCAGGGATTCGAAATTTGATGCGCTTCTTGCGATGACGCAGGAGGGCGCTGTCGTCTGTCGCGAGCTGGATCTGGCGTCAGGGGGCGTAACGATGCGACCGGGTACCGCATCGGAGGAATTGACATTCGACGGGAAAACATTGCTGACGGTGCACGGGCCACAACATCGACTTGTCATCATCGGTGCCGGCCATCTCTCGGAATATGTGGCGCAAATTGCCTTGATGCTGGGTTATCGTGTCATCGTCTGTGATCCGCGCGAAGAATACACCTGCGAATGGTCGGTTCCGCAAACGGAAATCAGCCAGGAAATGCCTGACGATTTGTTGATACGCATAGGCGTGGATCAGAACACAGCCGTGGTCGCGCTGACACATGATCCCAAGCTTGACGATATGGCGCTTATCGAGGCGCTGAAGTCGAACGCGTTCTACGTCGGGGCCATCGGTTCACGGGCCAATAATAGTAAGCGGCGCGCCCGACTGCGCGAGTTCGACTTGGGCGAAGCGCAGATTGCCACGCTGAAAGGACCGGTGGGCTTGCATATTGGTGCACAAACGCCACAAGAAATCGCGGTCTCGATATTGGCCGAGATGACAGCAACGCGTCGTCACGTCCTCGTCGTACCGGGTCAACCGACGTCAAAGTCGGTTTCTTGACGTTGAACAGTCGTGCTTGAAACGAAAAACTTACATCGGAGCGAGCAGCGAATCATCGCGGAACAGAACGACGCGAATTCCCGCAAGCGCGAGCAGCAAGGATTGACGGTGGTCCGACGTGACCCTACCCCAGAAAATAGTCTCGTTGAAAACTAGAGAATCCGGCATTAT
>CAWUJR010000416.1:0-3882 GCA_963922375.1 uncultured Robbsia sp. | reverse complement strand
GTCGTACGACAAGGCCGGCGGTGGCGCGCCGCGCGTGGTGGCAAAAGGCTATGGCTTGATTGCCGATACGATCGTCGCGCGGGCGCGCGCGGAGGGCTTATACGTGCATGAATCGCCCGAGATGGTATCGATGCTGATGCATGTTGCGCTCGACCGCGAGATTCCCCCCGCACTGTATCAGGCGGTGGCGGAACTGCTGGCCTGGCTCTATCGGCTGGAGTCGGGCGCCGAATTCGATGCGGAACTGCGCGCCGGGTTCAAATCCAACCTTAAACCTGCATCTGCATGATGTCGTTGTAGGCGCTGACCAGTTTGTTGCGTACTTGCACAGCCGTTTGGAACTGGATATTCGCTTTCTGCATGTCGATCATTACATCGCTCAAGCTGACGTTCGACGATCCGGTTTCGAACGCATGCGCCTGCGCGACCGAGTGGTCCTGCGACTGACTGACCTTGGCCAATGACGCTTGCAGCACGCTGGCGAAGCTGCCGCCCTCTGCTGCCGACGTCCCGCCTACGTCGCCGGCACCGTCAAGACGGGTCTTGCCGGCGGCTTCGGCCGCCATAGCGCGCATTTGTTCCAGCGAGCCGGACATGGCACCCACGGACGAGGTCATCGGTTACTCCTGTTCATGCAGCAGGTTGCTCGGGCACTACCCACTTCGGGTACAAATTGCATGATACGGACGTTCCTGGCGATCCATCGGTCCAATTGACCGGGAAAACACCCGCTTATCAACTGATGGACGATGACGCGGCCGCGCCATAATCTGCACCATGCCGAATCGTGCATGAACCGGCCCACTGATACAGACAGCGCACCGCCTGCCCCAGTGTCCCCGGTTCAAGTACGCCAGAAGGCCCGATCATCCAGACCGCCCCGTCCGCCGCCATGGTTTTGAACCTTAGACAATCTCACCGGAATCCGACGTCCCGCGTCGGAGCCCAAGCGCGATGAGCCCCCCTCCGGCGGCCACCGTGCAGGGATCGCTGCAACAAGCCGCGCCGCTTGTCGGTGGCGCGCGTTCGGGGCAAACGGTGGACGTTCAAGTCACACCGCAGCCGCTGATCGAACGCTTGCGTGCGAACCCGAAGATCCCGTTGATGCTCGCTGCGGCAGCCGCCGTGGCCGCATTGATCGTCCTGTTCATGTGGGGCCGGTCGCCGGATTATCAGGTGCTGTTCAGCAACCTGTCGGACCGGGACGGCGGCGCGATCATCACCTCGTTGCAACAGATGAACGTGCCGTATAAATTCGCCGATGGCGGCGGCGCGATCCTGGTGCCGTCGACGTCCGTTCACGAAGCCCGTCTGCGCCTCGCACAGCAAGGCCTGCCGAAAGGCGGATCCGTCGGCTTCGAGCTGATGGACAACGAAAAATTCGGCATCAGCCAGTTCGTCGAACAGGTCAATTACCAACGTTCGCTCGAAGGCGAGCTGGAACGCACGATCGGCGCGATTTCGGCGATTCAGTCGGCACGGGTGCATCTGGCGATTCCGAAGCCATCGGTGTTCGTTCGCGATCAGCAAAAGCCGTCCGCATCGGTGCTGGTCGACCTGTATCCGGGCCGCGCGCTCGGCGACGGACAAGTCAGCGCGATTGTCCATCTGGTCGCGACCGCCGTGCCGGACATGCCGGTGGCGAACATCACGATCGTCGATCAAAACGGCGATCTGCTGACCGGCCCGCAATCGAATAGCGGCCTGGACGGTCGTCAGTTGAAGTACGTACAACAGATCGAGCAAAACGCACGCGACCGCATCGAAGCGATCTTGGCACCGATCTACGGCCCGGGTAATGCCCACGCCCAAGTGAGCGCCGACATCGATTTCTCGCAAATGGAGCAAACGGCAGAAACGTATGCGCCGAACCCAGCCTCGAATGCCTCTATTCGTAGTCAGCAATTGAGTCTGTCGAACGACAGCGATTCGTCGGCAAATGGTGCGGGCGGGGTTCCAGGCGCACTGTCGAACGAACCGCCGGCTTCGCCGACCACGCCGATCACGAACGCCGGTCCGAATGGCGCGAAAGCGGCACAAGGCGCGAGCGCGGTGACCACCAGCACCAGTGCTGCACCGGCGCAAAGCGCGAGCCGCAAAGATTCGACGACCAACTACGAGCTCGACAAGACGGTTCGTCATATCGAACAACCGATGGGCGGCGTGGCACGGCTGTCGGCGGCGGTCGTGATCAACTACCGTGCGCAAGTGGATGCCAAGGGTCACAAGACGTTCCAGCCGCTAACGGCCGACCAATTGGCGCAAACCACCGCGTTGGTCAAAGACGCGATGGGTTTCGATCAGAAACGTGGCGATAGTGTCAACGTGGTTAATAGCGCGTTCAGCAGCGATGACCTGAATGCACCGCCGGCCGTGCCTTTGTGGAAGCAGCCGGGTATGATTGACCTGGGGCTCCAGATCGGTAAGTATGTGTTGATCGGTCTGGTCGGGATGTACTTGTTCTTCGGTGTGCTGCGGCCATCGATGCGCAAGCTGTTCCGTCCGGAGCCGCCCCCGGCGCCTGCGCCCGCAGCCGCGATCACGACGGAACCGATGCATGATCCGTTCGCCCTCGCTGAAGATCGGTCGCCGTCGTCCATATCGTCTATCGAGCAGACCGCTGCCAGCGCCTACGAGCGCGACCTGCAGTTTGCCCGCGAGATTGCCCAACAGGACCCGAAGGTAGTAGCGACGGTCGTTAAGAGCTGGATAAGCGATGAACGCTGAAGGACTCCAACGTAGCGCGGTACTGCTGATGTCGCTTGGCGAAGACGAAGCCGCCGAGGTCTTCCGCTACCTCGCTCCCCGCGAAGTGCAGCGCCTGGGCGCCGCGATGGCATCGCTGAAGGCTGTGTCGCGCACGGAAATTGAGACAGTACTCGGCGAATTTGTGGAAGCCGCGCAACAGCATACCGCGCTGAGCCTGGACTCCGGCTCGTATATTCGTGCGGTGTTGACCAAGGCACTGGGTAACGACAAGGCTGCCGGTCTGATCGAACGGATTCTCGAAGGCGGCGACACCAGCGGTATCGAAGGCTTGAAGTGGATGGAATCCGCTGCCGTGGCCGAATTGATCCGCAACGAACACCCGCAGATCATTGCGACGATCCTCGTGCATCTGGACCGCGATCAGGCCTCGGAAGTCCTCGAGTGCTTCACCGAGCGCTTGCGTAACGACGTTGTGTTGCGTATTGCCACACTCGACGGGATTCAGCCGCAGGCGTTGCGCGAATTGAACGACGTGCTGACCAAACTGTTGTCGGGTAGCGAAAACATCAAGCGAAGCCCGCTCGGCGGCGTGAAGACTGCTGCCGAAATCCTTAACTTCATGGGCGGCGTCAACGAAGAGTCGGTGATCGAGAACGTGAAGCGGTACGACACGGATCTGGCACAGAAGATCGTCGATCAGATGTTCCTGTTCGAAAACCTGCTCGAAATCGACGACCGCGGCCTGCAGACGATCCTGAAAGAAGTGGAATCCGAGTCGTTGATTGTCGCGTTGAAGGGCGCACCCACCGAGCTGCGCGAAAAATTCCTGAAAAACATGTCGCAGCGTGCTGCCGACTTGTTCCGCGAAGATTTCGAAACACGCGGACCGGTGCGCGTTTCCGATGTGGAAACCGAGCAGAAGCGCGTGCTGCAGACCGTGAAGCGCTTGGCCGATAGCGGCCAGATTGCGCTGGGCGGCAAGGCGGAGGATGCGTATGTCTGAGGCACTCATTCCGAAGGAACGTCTGAGCGCGTATCAGCGCTGGGAAATGGCGTCGTTCGATCCCGTGCCGGAACCGGTCGTCGACCCGCTCGAAGCCCCGCGTGCGGAAGCCCGCGAGCAAGGCTTCGCGGTCGGTCACGAAGAAGGCCGGATCGATGGCTTCGAAGTGG
>CAWUJR010000415.1:0-3884 GCA_963922375.1 uncultured Robbsia sp. | reverse complement strand
CCTCACTGGCCGAACGCAATTCCTCATTCGCGGCCTGCAACTCCTGATTCGACGCCCGCAGTTCCTCGCCCGACGATTCGGCGTCTTCGATGGTCTCTTGCAGTTGCTCCTTAAGCCGCTGCATTTCCGCGTCCATATGCGAAATCATCGCTTCGTTCGAGATGGCGATGCTGTGTTCCGTATGAATCGATGCTTCTACCTGATCGAACAACACCAGCACGAAATCGACGCCCAGACGTTCAACCGGACGTGCGGTGATATTGACGTTGACGGTTCGACCGTCCACCGTGAAACCCAACTTTCTGGCATCGACACTGCTCTTCGTTTTGACCGCCTGAAAAAGCGCCGTGCGCAGATCGAGTCGCAAATCCGGATGAATCAGCGCCAGCAGGTTCATCGTCGGCACACCGCTGACATGACAGAGAAAGCGATTCGCGTGCTCCGATATATGCACGATGTTGCAGTCCGCATCGACCAGCACGCTGGGCGGCGCGTACTGGCTGAGTAATTGCTGGTGCAGATCCGCGTACGAACTGCCGCGCCGATCGGCTGATTTTTCGCTGCGTGCCGGCACGATGCCATGAAAGCGATGCATCATCGACGACGGCACATGATGCCGAAGTCGCCGCGTGGGGACACTGCGATAAATGCGATGCTTCTTGTCGACGACCGCGAACAAATCGCCGACCGCTTCCGCAGATTCCGAACTGCCGAGGAATAAATATCCGCCGGGTTTCAGCGCGAAATGGAACATTTCAAGCACCATGCGCTGCACGTCTCGCTCAAGATAAATCAGCAGGTTCCGGCAACAGATCAGATCGACATGTGAAAACGGCGGGTCGCGCAAGACATTGTGCGGCGCGAACAGCACCTTCTCTCGAAGCGCCTTGTTCAATCGGTAGTTGTCGTCTTCTCGTTTGAAAAACTGACGCAGCCGTTGCGGCGCGAGGTCGAGCGCAATAGCCGCCGGGTAGATGCCGGCGCGCGCCCGCGCGATCGCCGGTTCGTCGATATCGCTGGCAAATACCTGGATATCGATGTGTTCCTGCGTCAGCTCGACTCGCTCGCACAATAACATGGCGATCGAATAGGCTTCTTCCCCGGTTGCACACGCAGCCACCCAGACGCGCACCGGATCCGCCGTCTCGCGCCCTTTAAAAATGGGGTCGATGACCGAGGTCTCGAGCGCTTCGAACGCTGTCTGATCGCGAAAAAAATGCGTGACCGAAATCAGCAGGTCTTTTAGAAGGGCCGCCGTTTCCGCAGGATGCCGATTGAAAAAATCCTGATAACTGCGGATGTTGGGCAGGCCATTGACCTGCAAGCGTCGTCCTATCCGACGCTGTACGGTCGCGCGTTTGTAGTGTGCAAAGTCATGTCCGGTTCGGGCATGCAGTTGCGCCATCACCGCGCGCAATGCCGCTTCATCGATGGCGTCTCGTTCTCCCGGCGCTCCGTGTCCTCCGCGCGCCTGTTCGCTTCGTTCGGCACGGCCATGACGTGCCGCCGCACCGTAGTCGGTCACCCCATCGGCTGCCACCGCTTCGTTGCGTCGCGCGTCCTCGTTCGTTTCGCTATCCGTGTCGGTGTGCCCCTCGTCCTTTTCTTCTCGTCGGCCGGTATCATTGTAGGCACCGAGTCGCTCTCGCATTCGCGCCCACAAATCGACCAATTTCGCGGGTATGTCGGCGACCGGCAAGACGATATCGACCAGTGCGGTAGAAATCGCGTTCCGTGGCATCGCATCGTATTGCGCATCGTCGGGGTCCTGGGCGATCACGAAGCCGCCGCGCTCCTTGACCCGTTGCAGCCCGAGCGATCCGTCGGCACCCGTTCCGGACAACACGATGCCGATGGCCCGCGGGCCGTGCACATCGCCAAGCGTGCGGAAAAATACATCGATCGCGACGCGGCGTTCTTCCGGGCGCGACTCGCTGGTCACTTCCAGGTGAGCGTCGATCATTCGTAACATACGCGACGGGGGAATGACATAGATGTGATCGGGTTCGAGCGGCGTACTGCCCGTTACCTGGCATGTCGGCATTGGCGTGACACGCTGCAGGATCTCCGCGGCGCTGCTTTCGTGCGTTGGCGAAAGGTGCAGCACGACGACGAATGCCATGCCGGTGGTCGGCGGCATATTCTCCAACAGCCGCAGGATCGCTGGTAAGCCGCCCGCCGAGGCACCGATGCCGACGACCGGAAAATCGAGCGTATCGCCGGTGACATTGTCGAATTCGCCCACGGTCGGCTCCGGGTCTGCGGATGGCGCAGGATCAGAGGGGGGCGCAGCGGGCGTCAGACGGGTGGTGTACGGCATGCTGATGCGTTTCCATGGATGTCGAGCATGCCGACGCCGGCACCCCCATCAGGAAATGCCGCTTCCTGTTATCTTACTATTCTATATGACGCGGACTGGCGCGCAGCCTGGGCGGCTAAAGCAGCGGCATTCTCGCCGATTGCCGCCAAGTGCGGCAGAATGCGGCCGATTGCAAGCGACCGTAACAGGTTCGATAACAATGTTGCAGCGCCGTGCCTGGCGGCGCGGTAAGCTGCCGTAAATCCTATCCACTGGAGATTGAAATGCTGAAGAAAATGGTCCTGGCTGTGGCCACGTTGAGCGCGCTGGCAGGCGTCTGTGTCGCGACGCCGGCCTTTGCGGGTCCTCACGTCGTCTGCCACCGCATTTTTGTTCATGGCCACCCGGCTCGCAGTTGCCACCGCGTCGGTCCGCCGCCCCCGCCGCACCATCGTCCGGGATATTAAACGGCCTGCCGACGCCGCCCCCCGGTAACAAAGAGCGCTCGGCCTCACTGCGGCCGACGTCATAAAAAACGCCCTGTCGGGCGTTTTTTTCGGCAAGCGCGCGGGCGTTTAGCCCGCTGTTCAGGTTCGTGCTTGCGCTGACATGGATTCCGCGTTCTATTCCGCCGCCGTGACCCTGGCAAAGACGTCCCTCTGCGATGTGGGTCAGCGCAGGATGGCAATAATGGCTTCCACGTCGACGGGCTTCACCAAGTGGTGGTCGAAGCCGGCTTCCGTGGCTTGACGCCGGCTGGCCTCGTCGCCATAGCCGGAGAGGCCGATCAATTGCAGTGCGCTCGGACTGTAACGCGAGCGCAACCGACGCGCTACTTCGTACCCATCGATTCCAGGCATGCCGATATCCAGGATCACCGTTCGGGGCAAGCGCGCGGTGACTGCATCCAATGCACTCAGTCCATCGTTTGCAATCCGCGTCGAATAACCGTGAATATCCAGCAACATCGCCAGGCTTTCGGCTGAGTCGACATTGTCGTCGACCACCAGCAGATCGTTCTGTTCAGCCATCCTTCCCCTCCGTGTCCCTCTGCTTCACCGCTATATCAAAAATGTCGCGGCCGCGATTCGGCAGCACGTGCGGCGACACGTCAGTTCAGGATTATACGGCGGCCGTCGTACGGCACCGTGACATAATTTGTCGCGCTAGCGCCGTCATGCGCTTCAATGCGCGCATGACGGGACGATTCACCGAGCGCTTTGCCCTCCCTTCGGCCCCCATTCTATCGTTCCCGCAGAATCGCTGCCGCGGGAACCCCTATTCGACCTGTTCGACAGGATGTTGACCGAGCCAGGCGTTCTCGGCATCGTCGAACAGCCTGGAGCGCGTAATAAAGCGTTGGCCAGTGGGTCGTTCGAGCGAAAACATGCCACCGTTGCCATCGACCACGTCGATGATCAATTGCGTATGCTCCCAGTAGGCGAATTGCGCGGCCGACATGTAGAAAGGCACGCCGCCGATGTCCCCCAGTCGGACGTCGGAACTGCCGACGATGAATTCCGACTGTGAGAAGCACATCGGCGCACTGCCGTCGCAACAGCCGCCGGACTGATGGAACAGCAAG
>CAWUJR010000414.1:0-3890 GCA_963922375.1 uncultured Robbsia sp. | reverse complement strand
TGGCCGCCAACATGCCGCGCAAATGCGCCGCCCCACCGGCACCGGCGATAATCGCCCGCACGCCGCGTGAACGCGCGCTCTCGGCATACGCGAACATCTCGTCCGGCATACGGTGTGCGGACACGACGCGCGCCTCATGCGGAATACCGAATTCCGTCAGGACCGCGACCGCATGCTGCATCACGTCCCAGTCGGAACTCGATCCCATCAAGATGCCGATGACCGGCCGACGCTCGCTGACGGCAGTGCTGTTCTGTTGCTCATTCATACTGTGCAATTCCGCTGTGCTTTCGATCAGGCCAATGCCTGACCGGTCAGGCGAGTCAACGCTTCGCGATATTTATCGGCGGTATTGGCGACCACGTCGTCCGGCAGCTTCGGTGCCGGTGCTGTCTTGCCCCACGGTTGGGATTCGAGCCAATCGCGTACGAACTGCTTATCGAAAGATGGCGGGTTCGACCCGACCTGATATTCGTCCGCCGGCCAGAAACGCGACGAATCGGCGGTCAGGATTTCGTCCATCAAATAGAGTTTGCCTTCATCGTCGAGACCGAATTCGAACTTCGTGTCGGCGATGATGATGCCGCGCGTGGCAGCATACTTCGATGCTTCCGTGTACAGACGGATGCTGATGTCGCGGATCTGTTCGGCGAGCGGCTGACCGATGCGGCGAGCCGCTTCGTCGAACGTGATGTTCTCGTCGTGCTCGCCCATCTCCGCTTTGGCGGCCGGCGTGAAGATCGGCTCCGGCAACTTTTCGGCATTGCGCAGGCCTGCGGGTAGCGACACGCCGCAGACGGCACCGCTTTCTTGATACTCTTTCCAACCGCTTCCGGCCAGATAACCGCGCACCACGGCTTCGATCATGATCGGCTTCAGGCGGCGCACGACCATCGCGCGGCCGGCGACTTGCTCGACTTCGTCGGCGGCCACGACGGTTTCCGGCGCAATGCCCGTCAGGTGATTCGGCACAACGTCGCGCAGCAGATCGAACCAGAACAATGCCAACTGGTTCAGCATCCGACCCTTTGCCGGGATCGGTTCGCCCAGTACCACGTCGAACGCGGACAGGCGATCGGAGGTGACGATCAGCAGCTTGTCGTCGCCAACCGCGTAGTTGTCGCGAACCTTGCCGCGGCCCAGCAGGGGCAGGGATCGGAGGGTCGATTCATAGAGCGTCGATGACATGGGAAGGCATCCTGTGGTCGGGCCACGCGCCGTCGGGCACGGAAAACCCGGAATTTTAATACTTTTTGCTGTTGCCCCCGATGTTTTCCTTCATTTGCCCGAAAAAAAACCGCCGCCCGTGGATGACAGGCGACGGTTTGGATACCGACGTGCGACAGATTGAAGCCGATTTTGAAGCCGATGCGAGTGTCGCCTCTAAAGCCCCATATGAGGCGGCTCATGAAGCCGCTTATGAGGCCACCTCATGATCTGCTTTCTCCGCTCGCCTCGGCGTCGATCGCTTAGTTGACGACCTGATTCAGTTCGCCCTTCTTGTAGCGCTCAGCCATCTTGTCCAGCGGGATCGGCTTGATCTTGCCGGCTTGCCCTTCGCAACCGAACTGCACATAGCGGTCCAGGCAGACTTTCTTCGCCGCTTCGCGTGCTGGCTTCAAATAGTCGCGCGGATCGAACTTCGACGGGTTTTCGATGAAATAGCGACGCAATGCGCCGGTAATCGCCAACCGCAGATCGGTATCGATATTGATCTTCCGTACGCCGTTACGGATGCCTTCCTGGATTTCCTCCACCGGCACGCCGTACGTTTCCTTCATGTCGCCGCCAAATTCGCGGATCTCGGCCAGCAATTCCTGCGGCACCGACGACGAGCCGTGCATCACCAGATGCGTATTCGGAATACGGCGGTGGATTTCCTTGATTCGCTCGATCGACAGGATGTCGCCGGTCGGCTTCTTCGTGAACTTGTACGCGCCGTGCGACGTGCCGATGGCAATCGCCAACGCATCGCAACCGGTGCGACGCACGAAGTCTGCCGCCTGTTCCGGATCGGTCAGCAGCTGTTCGCGCGTCATCGTGCCTTCCGCGCCGTGACCGTCTTCCTTGTCGCCTTTCATCGTTTCCAGCGAACCGAGCACGCCCAGTTCCGCTTCCACGGTGACGCCGATCGAATGCGAGAATTCGACGACTTTACGCGACGTTTCGACGTTGTACTCGTACGACGCAACCGTCTTACCATCCGCTTCGAGCGAACCATCCATCATCACGCTCGAAAAACCGCTGCGGATGGCCGCCATACAGACCGCCGGCGACTGACCGTGATCCTGGTGCATCACGACCGGAATGTGCGGATAGGCTTCGACCGCCGCTTCGATCAAATGACGCAGGAACGCTTCGCCTGCATATTTGCGTGCGCCTGCCGACGCTTGCATGATCACCGGCGCATTGACTTCGTTCGCCGCTTCCATGATGGCCTGAACCTGCTCCAGATTGTTGACGTTGAACGCCGGCAATCCGTAGCCGTTGTCGGCAGCATGGTCGAGCAATTGACGCATTGACACGATGGGCATCTGATTCTCCTTAGATTAAAACAATAGATCCTTTACCCGTCACCGGCGGCCCGCGACCCTGGCGGTCAGCGCTCGCCCACCTTGACGATCTTCAATGCATTCGTGCCCCCGGCCTGGCCCATCGGCTCGCCGACCGTCAGCACCACCTGATCGCCCGCCGATGCATAGCCATTCTCGACCAGTGCGGCCAGCGCCGCATCGAGCATCGCGTCGCGATCCGTGCTGTCCTGAATCGTCAGCGGCGTCACATTGCGATACAGCGACATCGCGCGTTGCGTGCGCAGGCGCGGCGTCAACGCGTAGATAGGCACTTGCGTCCAATGACGGCTCATCCACAACGCGGTCGCGCCCGATTCGGTCAATGCGACAATCGCCTTCGCGCCCAGATGGTACGCAGTGAACATCGCGCCAATCGCGATCGACTGATCGATGCGCTTGAAATTACGATCGACGATGTCCCGGTCGAACGCGACTTCATGCGTCTTCTCCGCTTCGATACAAATCGCGGCCATCGTTTCGATGGTCTCGACCGGGTATTTACCGGCAGCGGTTTCGGCCGACAACATCACCGCATCGGTCCCATCCAGCACGGCGTTCGCAACGTCGGACACCTCCGCGCGCGTCGGCACCGGCGCCAGAATCATCGATTCCATCATCTGCGTCGCGGTAATCACCAGGCGGTTCGCATCGCGCGCCATCTTGATCATGCGTTTTTGCAACGCCGGCACTGCCGCATTGCCGACCTCGACCGCCAGATCGCCGCGCGCCACCATGATGCCGTCCGACGCTTCCAGAATCTCGGCCAATGCCGGAATCGCTTCGGCGCGCTCGATCTTCGCGATCATCTTCGGTTTGATGCCGTATTCGGCGCCGGCGATCGTGGCCAACTGCCGCGCCATCGCCATATCGGTCGCGCTTTTCGGAAAGGATACGGCAACATAATCCACGTGCAACGACATCGCGGTGCGAATGTCCTCCATATCCTTCGCGGTCAGCGCCGGCGCCGTCAACCCGCCGCCCTGACGGTTGATGCCTTTATTGTTCGACAGCTCGCCACCGATCTTGACGACGGTGTGGATTTCCTCGCCCACGACCTTGTCCACGACCAGGACGATCAGCCCGTCGTTCAGCAGCAATACGTCGCCGCGCGACAAATCGCGGGGCAGGTCCGGGTAGTCCAGGCCGACGCGGTTGTCGTCGCCCATCTTGCATTGCGCGTCCAGAATGAATGGCTGACCGGGGACCAGCGTGGTTTTGCCATTCGCGAATTTGCCCACGCGGATCTTCGGCCCTTGCAGATCGGCCATGATCGCGACTTCGCGACCCATGCGCTTTGCCGCCGAGCGCACGCGTTCG
>CAWUJR010000413.1:0-3918 GCA_963922375.1 uncultured Robbsia sp. | reverse complement strand
CGCGCGCTGGCCGATCTGCCTACGCTACTGCGGCGCGAAATCGACGGCTATACGCAGCGTCTGCCGCGTCGCCCGATCATCGACGAATTGCGTCTGAGTTGGAGCGACGCTGTCGGACTCGACCCGGACGCGGTGATGCGGTCGCTGGCGTTCGGCGTCGACATCGATCCGGGCGCGCATCTCAGCGTGGCAATGGATGTCGACGTGAGTCAGGTGCCGCCGCACCACACGCTACGCACCCTTCACGCGCTACGCACACGCGGTTTCGATCGCGTCGAAATGGGCACCGACGCGCACGTGCCCCGCTGGCGCGCCGCGCAGATCCGTACGCGTGAGGCCGTCGAGCAAGCCCACGAGCCCGGCTTTGCATCGATTGGCGCACGCTTCACCTACGGCGCATCGGACCAGAGTCTGCGCGATATGAAGGCGGGATTGGCCGATCTACTCGCCAGCGCACCGACCCATGTCGTGCTCTGCAATGCGACCGACAGCAGCCGTCATTTCCGACCGGTGCTGGATCGATCCCGCAGCGATAAATCGACGATCGAAACGATTCGCTTGTTGCTCGCGGCAGTCGACATGCTGAATGCGGCCGGTTACGACTGCATCGGTCAGGATTTGTATGCACGCGCGTCCGACGTATTGGCGACCGCGCACCGCCAGGGGCGTCTGCTGAAAAAACCGCATGGGCTGTCGATTCGTCCGGTGTCGATCGTCCTGGCGATCGGCCCGGGAGCGGTCGGCTCGACGGGCAACGCGTATCACCAGAACCACACCGGCGCGAGCGACTATCGGGCCGCACTGGAGCGCGGCCAGTTACCGGTGATGCGCGGGGCGTTTCTCGCGGCGGCCGATCTGGCACGACGCGCGGTGATTCATGCGTTGATCGCCGACATGTTCGTCGACATCGACGCGATCGAAGCCACGCATCGCATCGATTTTCGACGTTGCTTCGCCGACGAACTGGCGTTGCTCGCCGAACTTGAACAGGCCGGTCTGTTGCTGTTCGACGACGCGATGATCGAGCTGACGCTCGCGGGACGCTTGATCGCCGGCAGCGTGGCGATGATCTTCGATCGACCGCTGACCGAGGCCCGCACCCGCATGCCGTTTCAGGGGCGGCTGTAGGGATTTCCTGACAAGGCGCGCCAATACCCTACAGCGTAAACATCCAGCGCTGATAGCGCCCCGCTGTGTGCACGCCGATACTGCGGTCATGCACTCCGATACGTTTGATTCGTCCAATACGCCCGATACCTTCGATACGTCCGATACGTTGGTTAAAGGCGCCCCGCTTCTGCGGATCTTCCTGGCCGAAGACTCGCCGATGATTCAACAACGCCTGACGGCGTTGTTGCGGCGGGTCGTCGGGGTGGAGATCGTCGGGATGGCAGCGGGACCGGACGCAGCGGTCAGTGGCATCGCCGCCACCGGCGCAGATCTGGCGATCATCGATTTGTCGTTGCTTGGCGGGAGCGGTTTGAGCGTATTGCAGCAGCTCGCCGACTGGCCGCAGCCCATCGTCAAGATCGTACTGACCAATTTTGCGATTGCCCCTTTTCGACATCGGTGCATGGAAGCAGGCGCCGATTATTTTTTCGATAAAACGCGGGATTTCATTCGGGTACGCGATGCAATACGAGACCTCGCCGAACGGCGCCTCGTGCATTGAAACGCGAACCGCTTGCGTCTCTATGACGCTACCAGCGGGAAGCCCACGTCTTGTCACTCTCACCACTCAACCGTCCAGACCATCATGCCGACCATCGATACGCCAGCTGTCGCCCCTCGTGCCGCCGAAGGTACTTCCATTGCTGCTATTCATGCGGCGTCGGCCCGCGTGGCGCGCGAGGCAGGTGCAGAGCCGACCGATCAGGCCGTGCGCTGCTCGAACTGCTCGATGCGCAATATCTGCATGCCAAGCGGCCTGGATGCCGATGCGTATGCGAAGCTCGATGCGGTCATCTGCACCTCGAAGCGCGTACGTCGTGGCGACGCGCTTTACCGTAGCGGCACCGCTTTCAACAATATCTATGCGGTGCGGGCAGGATCCTTCAAAACCGTCGTCAACCATCCCGACGGCCGCGAGCAAGTCACGCGCTTCGATATTGCCGGCGAGGCACTCGGACTCGACGGGGTGTACACCGATCAGCACACCTGCGACGCGATTGCGCTGGAAGACAGCGTGGTCTGCATCATCCCGTTTCATCTCCTCGAACTGCTATGCCGCGAGGTCCGCGTGATGCAGCGCCATGTCCATAAGATGATGAGCGGCGAGATCGTCCGTGAATCGGGACAGATGATGCTGCTCGGTAATATGCGCGCGGACGAACGCGTGGCGGCCTTCTTGCTGAATATCTCGCAGCGGATGAAAGCGCGAGGCTATTCTTCCACCGAATTCAATCTGCGCATGAGCCGCGAAGAGCTCGGCAGTTACCTGGGTATGAAGCTCGAAACCGTGAGCAGAACGTTCTCACGCTTTCATCGCGAGGCGTTGATCGATGCGCACGGTCGACTGGTTCGTATTCTGGATATCGAGCGGCTGAAAGCGGTCTGAAGTGGTACGAAGGGTCCGAAGCGGCCGCAGTCGGCTGTAAGCAGAAGAATGACAATTCGCCGCAGGCATGACGACCGCCACGCTCGTCGGCATTTGACCTCGGTCAACGCAGCGATATCCCCCTTGATCGATGATGTCCTCGTTCTGAACAACAAGGGTCTCGGGGGTGAAGCAATGAATAAGATGCACATGTGGAAAGTCGCCGCCGCTGCGGTCGCCGTGTTGACAGGCGTCATCAGCACGCCCAGTTTCGCCGATCAGGGCGACATCATCGCCCGGGTGCGTGCGATCAGCATCCGGCCGGACGTGAAGACCAGCGGCACGCTGACCGCACTGAACGCGAGCGTCAACGAAGCGATCGTGCCGGAAGTGGATTTCACCTACATGATCCGCAACAACATCGGCGTCGAGTTGATCCTGGGAACGTCGCGCCACAAGGTGACCTCGAGCGCCGGCAGCCTAGGTGGACTCAGCGTGCTGCCACCGACATTGACGCTGCAATATCATTTCAACCCGCAGGGGCGGGTCCGGCCTTACGTGGGCGCTGGCGTGAACTACAGCTGGTTCTATAACGACAAACTGAGCTATGCCGGTGAAGGCGTGGCCGTGAAGCGCAACAGTTTCGGACCCGCGTTGCAGATCGGCGTCGACGTGCAGGTCAGCAAGCGGATCTTCGTCAATCTGGATTTGAAGAAGCTCTGGATGCGCACCGATCCCACCCTGGGCGGCGAGTCGATCGGCACGTTGAAGATCGATCCGTGGGTTGTCGGGGTCGGCGTCGGCACCGTGTTCTGAGCACCGCCGCCGGTGAGCGGATAGTGAAGGAGTCGCGCAGATGATGGATATCGCTTATTGGATCTTCGGCCTGGCCGGCGCGCTGTTGCTGGGCTTCGGTAGCGCGCTGTGGATTGGTGCCCGCGGCGCCAGCGACGGGGTCAACACCGCGTTCACCAACGACAGGCAGATGTCCGCCGTGCGGCGTTCGGCATCGTCCCGCTCCGGGTTGTATTCGACCAGTTCCAGTCCGAGCAGTCGCGTGTCGTCTGCGAAATGACGCATGGCCGCAATGGCCGCCTCGGCGTCGATACCGCGTTCGACCGGCGAGCCGACACCCGGCGCTTCCTCCGGATCGATCGCATCCACGTCGAAGCTCACGCCGTAACCGACGGTACCATTCGACGCGATCGCGATCGCTTCACCGATGCAATCGGCCAAGCCACGCTGCTCGACCTCTTCGATGCCGATCACGCGCACGCCCAGGCGCGCCAGCAACCGCACTTCGCCTTCCTCGTAGCTGCGTGCGCCGACGACGACCGCGTGTTCAGGTGCCAGCTTGCCGCGCCAGCCATAGATATCGGTCA
>CAWUJR010000412.1:0-3934 GCA_963922375.1 uncultured Robbsia sp. | reverse complement strand
GCCGGATGCGAGCACGCAGCCGACGAATCCACTGGGCCTGAGTGTCGGCGATTTGACGCCGGATCAGCGCCGCACCGTGGGCCGGGGTGGCGCACAGGTACTGGCCAGCAGCGGGTTGGGGCAGGCGGCTGGTATTTTGAAGGGCGATCTGATTCTGCGGATCGGCAATGTCGACATCGATAGTGCGAAGGCCTTCGAGCAGCAAGCGGGAAGGCTCGCGTCGGGCCGTCCGGTGGCGGTCTTGATCCGGCGTGGCGATAGCACGATTTTTGTACCGATCCGCTTGCCCGGGCGTTGATGGTAGGAGGGCAGCCGGTTTTCCGATAGAATGCCGGGGCCAGGGGAGGCGACCTCTGCCGCAGGCGCGCCTGATAGCAGGCAGCGCCTCTTTTCGCGTTTGTTTGCTTCGCGGCGCATCCGCCCATACGGGCACTGCGCCAGCGCTGGGTCTGGCCCCGGGCGCGGCATCGACTCCGCGGTTGCTTCGCATTTGCTTTTCACCCGCATTATTTTTCAGACCCCGTCCGAATGGATCACATCCGTAATTTCTCGATCATCGCGCACATCGATCATGGTAAATCGACGCTGGCCGACCGCATCATTCAACTCTGCGGCGGTTTGTCCGACCGTGAGATGGAAGCCCAGGTGCTCGATTCGATGGATCTCGAGCGCGAGCGCGGGATCACCATCAAGGCGCAGACCGCCGCGCTGAGTTACAAGGCGCGCGACGGTCGGGTCTATAACCTGAATTTGATCGATACCCCCGGACACGTCGACTTTTCGTACGAAGTGAGCCGTTCGTTGTCCGCCTGCGAAGGCGCGTTGCTGGTGGTGGATGCGAGCCAGGGCGTCGAGGCGCAGACCGTTGCGAACTGCTACACCGCGCTGGATCTGGGCGTTGAAGTCGTGCCGGTATTGAACAAGATCGACCTGCCGGCGGCTGATCCCGATAACGCGATCGCCGAAATCGGCGAGGTGATCGGCATTGATGCGAGCGAAGCCGTTCGTTGCAGTGCGAAAACCGGGCTGGGCGTCGCGGACGTACTCGAGTCGTTGATCGCGCATGTACCGCCGCCTAAAGGTGACCCCTCCGCGCCGCTGCAGGCGCTGGTCGTGGATTCCTGGTTCGACAATTACGTAGGCGTCGTGATGCTGGTGCGCATCATGAACGGCACCTTGCGTCCGAAAGATCGGATCGAATTGATGGCGACCGGTGCACAATTCCCGGTCGAATCGGTCGGTGTCTTTGCACCGAAGTCGCGCTCGCTCGAATCGTTGTCGGCCGGTCAGGTCGGCTTCGTGATCGCTGGCATCAAAGAACTGAAGGCAGCCAAGGTCGGCGACACCATCACGCTGGTGAATCGCCGTGCCGCCGCGCCGTTGCCTGGTTTCAAGGAAGTCAAGCCGCAGGTGTTCGCGGGCCTGTATCCGGTCGAATCGAATCAATACGATGCATTGCGCGAGTCGCTGACGAAACTGAAGCTGAACGACGCCGCGTTGCAGTTCGAGCCGGAAGTGTCGCAGGCGCTCGGTTTCGGTTTCCGTTGCGGCTTCCTGGGTCTGCTGCACATGGAAATCGTGCAGGAACGGCTCGAGCGCGAGTTCGACATGGACCTGATCACCACGGCGCCGACGGTAGTGTACGAGGTGCTGCAGCGCGATGGCTCGATCATCATGGTCGAAAACCCATCAAAGATGCCGGAACCGACGCATATCGAAGAGATCCGCGAGCCGATCGTCACGCTGAATCTGTATCTGCCGCAGGAATACGTGGGGTCGGTGATCACGTTGTGTACCGGCAAGCGTGGCTTGCAGATCAATATGTCGTACCACGGCAAACAGGTGCAATTGATCTATGAAATGCCGATGGCTGAAGTGGTGTCGAATTTCTTCGATCGTTTGAAATCGGTGTCGCGCGGTTATGCATCGATGGATTACGAGTTCAAGGAATATCGCGCATCCGATGTGGTCAAGGTCGATATTTTGGTCAATTCCGAGCGCGTGGATGCGCTGTCGGTGATCGTGCACCGCTCGCAGGCCCAATATCGGGGTCGCGAAGTCGCGGCGAAGATGCGTGAAATCATCCCGCGTCAGATGTACGACGTCGCGTTGCAGGCGGCCATCGGTCCGAACGTCATTGCGCGCGAGAATATCAAGGCGCTGCGCAAGAACGTGTTGGCGAAGTGCTACGGCGGTGACATCAGTCGTAAGAAGAAGCTGCTGGAAAAGCAGAAGGCCGGTAAGAAGCGCATGAAGCAGGTGGGCAGCGTGGAAATCCCGCAGGAGGCCTTCTTGGCGATCCTGCAGGTCGAAGACAAATAACGGAACAGCTGAATGAACTTCGAGTTGATATTGTTGTTGCTGGTGGTGCTGACGGGAATTGCGTGGGTCGCCGACAAGCTGGTTTTCTTGCCGCAACGACGGCGCCGTGCGCAGGCTGCGACGGTGGAATTCGATCGTCAGCAAGCAGCGGCAGGGCTCGCCTTCGCCACAGCGGATGGCCCCGCGCAACGGGCACAATTGCACGACGAGGCGCTGCGGCAGCCTTGGTGGTTGGAATACTCGGCGAGTTTCTTCCCGGTCATTCTGGCGGTGTTCGTGTTGCGCTCGTTCGTGGTCGAGCCCTTCAAGATTCCATCCGGCTCGATGATTCCGACGTTGCTGGTCGGCGATTTCATCCTGGTCAACAAGTTCGATTACGGTCTGAAGATGCCGGTATGGGACAAGAAGCTGGTTCCGATCGGCGAGCCGAAGCGCGGCGACGTGGTGGTGTTCCGTTACCCGAAGGACGAGTCGGTCGATTACATCAAGCGGTTGATCGGCCTGCCCGGCGATACGATCGCGTACGAGAACAAGCAGTTGACGATCAATGGCAAGCCGGTGCCGGAAACAGCGATGCCGGATTTCTTCGATCAGGATCGCGTGTCGTACTCGAAGCAGTTTGAAGAGGACATTGATGGTCGGAAGAATGCGATTCTGAATTCACCGCAAGTGCCGCCCTATATCATGGGGGCGGAAGACTATCCGTTCCGTCAGAACTGTACGTATAACGCGCAAGGGATCGTTTGCAAGGTGCCGGCCGGTCATTACTTCATGATGGGCGACAACCGCGACGATAGCGCCGACAGCCGTTACTGGGGTTTCGTTCCGGAAAAGAACATCATTGGACGTGCGTTCTTCATCTGGATGAATTTCTCGGATCTGAAGCGAATCGGTCTGTTTCATTGAGCGTCGTCCCGTGCGGCGCCTATTACGGCGCCAGAGTTGAAAAGCAGGAGCACACGATGTCACTGACCCCATTGGAAACACGGTTGCAATACCGGTTCAAGAAGCCGGAACTGCTTCGTCAGGCGGTCACGCATCGCAGTCATAGTGCAACGCACAATGAGCGTCTCGAATTCCTCGGGGATTCGGTGCTCAATTGCGTGATCGCGACATTGCTGTTTCAGCGCTTTGCGTCGCTGGACGAAGGCGATCTGTCGCGCGTGCGCGCGAATCTCGTCCGCCAGCAGACGCTGTTCGAAGTCGCGCAAACCGCGAACTTGGCAGAATTTTTGCTACTGGGCGAGGGCGAACTGCGCAGCGGTGGGATGAAACGGCCATCGATTCTGGCCGATACGCTGGAAGCGATCTTCGGCGCGATTTATCTCGACGGCGGTTTCGACGCAGCTGCCGCCGCGGTCAGCCATTTGTACCAGCCGATTCTGACCGATATCGATCCACAAACGCTCGGCAAAGACCCGAAGACGTTGCTGCAGGAACACTTGCAGGGCCATCAGATCGCTTTACCGCAGTATGTCGTCGTGGCCACGCACGGCGCGGCGCATAATCAAGAATTCGAAGTCGAGTGCGTGATTGCGACGCTCAATATTCGCGTGAGCGGCTCCGGCGCCAGCCGACGTGCCGCGGAGCAGGCCGCGGCGACGCTGGCATT
>CAWUJR010000411.1:0-3938 GCA_963922375.1 uncultured Robbsia sp. | reverse complement strand
CGGCGGCCCGTCGTCGAGCGCCTGTTCGTGCAGCCAGACGGCCACCGGTGGCGACACATCGAACTCGGCGCTGATGTCGGCACGCGATGCCCCGGCGCGCACGACGCTACCATCGCCTCGCGCCCCGAGTACCAATGCCAGCGCATCGATCAGGATCGATTTGCCGGCGCCGGTTTCGCCTGAGAACACCGTGAATCCGGCATCGAATTCGATATTGAGCAGGTCGACGATGACAAAATCGCGAATGGAAAGTTGGCGTAGCATGGGGCGCTGTCACGTGGGTTGGTACTGAACCAGGCGTCGGGACGGTCGTCCTCGCGCCGGTCGGCACCGGAAGGAAAAAGAGGCCTTTCAGGACGCGCGCGGCTCGTTGGCTGGATGCTCATTCCAATAGAGCTTTTTGCGCAGCGTCGCGAAGTAGCTGTTGCCGACCGGGTGCAGAAACGGCACCCGATAGCCGGACCGACGGATCTCTATCGTGTCTTCAAGCTGCAATTCCGTGAACGACTGCATATCGAAGTTCACGTTGACCTCGCGACCGCCGATGAACTGAATGCTGATCTCGGATGTATCCGGCAGTACGATCGGTCGGTTCGACAGCGACTGCGGCGCGATCGGCACGAGCACCATGCCGCCCAACTGCGGATGCAGGATCGGTCCCTGCGAGGCCAGTGCGTACGCGGTCGAGCCGGTCGGCGTGGCGACGATCAAGCCGTCCGAACGTTGTCGATACATGAAGCGACCATCGACCATCAGCCGCAGGTCGGCCATGCCGGAAAACCCGCTTCGGTTGACGACCACATCGTTAAAGGCCAGCGCATCGTAGATTGTCTCGCCATTGCGCACGATGCGCGCCTCCAGCAGCGTGCGCTCCTCGCGCTCGTATTGGCCCTCAAGCAAATCCGGCACGACCGACTTCATGTCGTGGATCGGAATATCGGTGATGAAGCCCAGACGGCCGTGATTCACGCCGATCAGCGGTGTACTGAACGGCGCCAGTTCTCGCCCGACGCCGAGCATCGTGCCGTCG
Source organism: uncultured Robbsia sp. (assembly GCA_963922375.1). GTDB lineage: Bacteria > Pseudomonadota > Gammaproteobacteria > Burkholderiales > Burkholderiaceae > Robbsia. The sequence goes on along the minus strand of CAWUJR010000411.1, from coordinate 2,908 downwards.
CCGCCGAGCACCACCGCCACATCGGCTTGCTCACCGATCTCGCGGGTGCTGGCCACACGCGGGCGATGGCGCAATACCGTGCCGGTTTGGTCAAGCGAGATTTCGGTGGCGGTATTCGCCTCGAAAATCAAGTCGAAGCCGCGTCCTTCGATCGATTGCGCGAGTGCCAGCAAAGGCTCGCCAATGCCAGGGGTATGCTGTCGACCGATCAATGCGACGGTCTTGAAAGGTTTGCCGTGTTCCATTTGGTAATTACACCACACCCGCAGCACACCCGGCGACGGAAAAGTGCAATGTGCGCGCACCGCCGCGACAGCCAATGGCGCGGTCGTGCAGCAAAGCGTTCGAGATGTACGGTATTACGTTAGAATTCCAGCATGCTCGACCCACGCGCCCAAACTCTTCTGAAGACACTGATCGAACGGTATATTGCCGAGGGTCAGCCCGTTGGGTCGCGTACGCTGTCGCAGTTCTCCGGCCTGGAATTGAGTCCGGCAACGATTCGCAACGTCATGTCGGACCTGGAGGAGCAGGGTCTGGTCACCAGTCCCCATACGTCGGCGGGGCGCGTGCCGACGCCGCGCGGCTATCGGCTGTTTGTCGACACCATGTTGACCGCTCAGCCGCTGTCCGATGATGCTGCGATGAAATCGAAGGTCGCAAACCGCTTGCAGGCCAGTCAGCCGCAGAAAGTGGTCGCGGCGGCGGCGAGCGTCCTGTCGAATTTGTCGCAGTTTGCCGGCGTCGTCCTGACGCCGCGACGCAGCCAGACGTTCCGGCAGATCGAATTCATGCGCTTGTCGGACAAGCGGATCCTACTGATCATTGTCACACCGGAAGGCGATATTCAGAACCGGATCATGGCGACGCAACGCGAATATTCGCCGTCGCAACTGATCGAGGCGTCGAACTACATCAACGTCAATTACGCTGGCCTGTCTTTCGAAGACGTGCGTCGCCGGCTGCGTCAGGAGATCGACGCGGTGCGCGCCGATATGACCCATCTGATGCAGGAAGCGGTGGAGGCGACGAGCGAGGAAGCCGCCGATCCGGGCGACAATCTGCTGATCTCCGGCGAGCGGAACTTGCTCGAAGTCACGGATTTGTCGTCGAGCATGGAACGGATGCGCCGCCTGTTCGATCTGTTCGACCAGAAAACCGGCCTGTTACAGTTGCTCGACGTGTCCAGTCATGCGCAGGGCGTGCAAATTTTCATCGGTGGGGAATCGAATCTGGTTCCGATCGAGGAAATGAGCGTGATCACCGCGCCGTATGAGGTCGATGGCAAGATTGTCGGCACCCTGGGGGTGATCGGCCCGACGCGCATGGCCTATCAGCGGGTGATTCCGATTGTCGATATCACCGCGCGCCTGTTGTCGCAGGCACTCAGTCAACATTGACCGACGTGCCTCATCCATCATGGAATGTTGTTGATGTCATCGCTGCCAAACGTTACCGCCGCTGTTATTACCGCTACTCACGCTACTGCTGACTCGAATCCTGACGCCGGTGCGGGTGCCCGCGTGGGTACCACTGTCGGTTCTGGCTTCATTGCGGGCGCGGACGCCGGTTCCGACACCGGTTCGCCGTCCACCGCCGTGCTGTTGATCAATCTCGGCACGCCCGACGCGCCCACGCCGTCGGCGGTCGGTCGCTATCTGGCGGAGTTTCTGTCCGATCCCCGCGTGGTCGAAATTCCGGCTGTCGTCTGGCAACTGATCCTGCGACTGGCGATTCTGCCGCTTCGCTCGCGGGCGTCGGCGAAGAAATATGCGTCGGTCTGGATGCCGGAAGGCTCGCCATTACGCGTCTATACCGAACGGCAGGTCGCGGCGTTGCGTACGCGCCTCGCGTCGCAGGGTTATGCGGTCCAGGTCGATTACGCAATGCGCTATGGCCAGCCCAACATTGCCGAGCGCATTGACACGTTGACGAAGGCGGGTGTGCAGCGCATTTTGCTGGTGCCGATGTATCCGCAATACTCCGCATCGACGACAGCGACCGCATTCGACGCCGCGTTCGCGAAGCTGAAGCGCATGCGCAATCAGCCGGAGCTGCGGATGATCAAAGGATATGCGACGCATCCGTCGTATATTGCCGCGCTGGCCGAGCAAGTTGCACGGCATTGGCGGGACCATGGTCGGCCCGATTTCACAGCCGGCGACAAGCTGATGTTGAGCTTTCATGGGGTACCGAAGCGTACCGTCGCGCTTGGCGACCCGTATTACCACGAGTGCCTGCAGACCGGCGCGCTGCTGCGCGAAGCGCTGGAGCTGACGGAGGACCAGTGTCGCGTCACCTTCCAGTCGCGGTTCGGCAAGGCGGAGTGGTTGCAGCCCTATACGGAACCGACTGCGATCGAGCTGGCCATTGCCGGCACGAAGCGCATCGACATTTTCTGCCCCGGTTTCACTGCCGATTGCCTGGAAACCATTGAGGAAATCGGCATGGAGGTGCGCGACGCCTTCCTCGGTGCCGGTGGGCAGGACTATCGCCGCATTCCCTGCGTGAACGAGGCCGATGGCTGGATCGCAGGCTTGGCGACGCTGTGCGGCGATAATCTCTCGGGCTGGCCCGGCGCGCCGACGCAACGGCTGTCGGATGGTTTTAGCGACCCCTTCACCACGCCTTTGGGCGATCTCTCAGCACCGTTGCCGGACGGCAACGTCGATGCGGCGCACGGGGGAGCAGGGGGACGGACACACGCGGGGGCGCCCAGCGCCAATGACGTGGCCGCCGCGGCGACCGGATTGCCCGCAGCATGAGCGGGAAACGCGTCAAAGAGGCCATGGCATCCCCCATATCGCCCCTCGCCGCTGCGCGGGTACGCATCGACAAATGGGTGTGGGCGGCGCGATTTTTCAAGACCCGCTCGCTGGCGGCGCAAGAGGTGGAGAAGGGGCACGTT
>CAWUJR010000410.1:0-3947 GCA_963922375.1 uncultured Robbsia sp. | reverse complement strand
GCGCTGCGGCGTGGTGCTGAACGATCCGAACGACGTGCATGGTCTGGTCGAGGCGGTGGCCGCTATCGCCCAGGACGAGGGAATACGCACGCGTATGCGGGCGCTGGCACAAGAGGAAGCCCGGCGTCACTCGTGGGAGGCGATGGGCAATAGATACATCGATCTGTACGAATCGCTGGTGGCGGAAAGAAGCGAGATCGGAAGCGGTAGCCAGGGCAGCAGTCTGGGTGCCGCGACCGGCCAGAAACGTGGCGATGATGCGGTCGTCAGAACGATGCAGACCTCCCGCGCAATGCATTCGCTGTGAGCGGTGGAAGCGAGCAGTGCATTGCACGGTATGAGGAGCGTGTGAGGGATGAGTCGTGGTTGCCGAGTAGAGAGTGCTGCATAGCGAGTTCGCCGGTTCGAACGGGATATTGAGAGAAAGAGCATGAATTCACGCATCAACTCATTGCAAATAGGTTTGCATTGGTTCCCCGAGCGAGCGGGCGGACTGGACCGGGTGTATCACTCGCTGGTGCAGACGCTGCCGCAGGTCGGGGTGCAAGTGCGCGGGTTGGTGGCGGGCGGTCCTGCAGCATCGGCCGCAACGAACGGCACCGTGCGCAGCTTCAGCGAAATGGACGCAGGCATCGTCAGCCGGGTGATGAAAAGCCGTGCGGCGGTGGCGGCCGAGTTCCGCGAGCATCGACCCGATCTGGTCGCTGCGCATTTTGCGATGTATGCGCTGGGTGGCCTTTCCGCGATGCGAAACGTCCCGTTCGTCATGCATTTCCACGGACCGTGGGCCGACGAAAGCGATGCGGAGCGTAGCCGCGGGATGAATCTGCAGTTCAAGGCATGGATCGAAAAGCAGGTGTATCGCCGTGCGGACAAACTGATCGTGTTGTCGCATGCGTTCAAGGACATTTTGATCACGCGTTACGGTATCGATCCTTCTCGCATCGAGATCGTTCCCGGCTGTGTTGACGTATCGCATTTCAATGTCAAGGAAAGCCGACGCGCGGCGCGAGAGTTCCTGGGTTTGCCGCAGGACCGTCCGATCGTGTTCGCCGTTCGCCGACTGGTGAACCGCATGGGCTTGGAGGATCTGATCGATGCGGTGGCGTTGTTGAAGCAGCGTCAGCCCGATCTGCTGCTGGTCATTGCAGGACGAGGCAAGCTCGCGCAGGCGCTGCAGGCCCGCGCGGAAAACGCCGGCGGTATCGATTCGGTACGCATGCTCGGTTATGTGCCGGATGACGATCTGCCGTTGCTTTACCGCGCCGCCGATCTTTCTGTGGTGCCCACGGTCGCGCTGGAGGGCTTCGGCCTCATCACGATCGAATCGTTATCCGCTGGCACACCGGTACTGGTCACGCCGGTGGGCGGGCTGCCGGAAGCCGTCAGCGGTTTGTCGCCGGATCTGGTGTTGCGATCCACCGGTGCCGCTGCGATTGCAGACGGGATCGACGATTTTCTTTCAGGCCGACGGGTCATGCCCACGGCCGAACAGTGCCACGCGTACGCGCGCGACAATTTCGACTTGCCGGTCATTGCCCGGCAAGTAGCTGCAGTCTATCAACGGACGCTGAACGGCGACCGCGCAGGGAGAACATCATCATGAAAATTGCCTTCGTTCACGACTGGCTGGTCACCTATGCGGGCGCAGAAAAAGTGCTCGAGCAGATGATTGCGTGTTTCCCGGAAGCCGACGTGTTCAGCGTCGTCGACTTCCTCGATGACAACCGCGACTTCCTGCAAGGAAAACGCGCCAAGTCCACGTTCATCCAGCGGCTGCCTTCCGCGCGCAAACACTATCGTCATTATTTGCCGTTGATGCCGCTGGCGATCGAGCAACTGGATCTGTCCGACTATGACGTGGTCGTGTCCAGCAGTCACGCGGTGGCCAAGGGCGTCCTGACCGGGCCGGATCAGGTTCATATCAGTTATGTGCATTCGCCGATCCGCTATGCATGGGATCTGCAGCATCAATATTTGACGCAATCGAAGCTGACCCGAGGGCCGATGTCGTGGCTCGCGCGCATGATCCTTCACTACATGCGGATGTGGGACAGCCGCACGGCGGCAGGGGTCGATTTCTTCGTGGCGAATTCAAATTTCATCCGCCGCCGTATTCGGAAGGCCTATGCACGCGAAGCACAGGTCATCTACCCGCCGGTGGATCTGGCGTCGTTTGCGCTGCGTGAGGAGAAGGAAGACTTCTACGTGACCGCCTCGCGACTGGTGCCGTACAAGAAGGTCGATTTGATCGCGCAGGCCTTCAGTGCGATGCCGGATCGCAAGCTGGTGATCATCGGCGAAGGACCGGAAATGGAGCGCGTCCGTGCGAGCGCCGGCCCGAACGTCACCATCCTGGGGCATCAGTCGTATGCCAATTTGATCGACTATATGCAGCGTGCGAAAGCCTTTGTCTTTGCTGCGGAGGAAGACTTCGGGATCACGCCGGTGGAAGCGCAGGCGTGCGGTACCCCGGTGATCGCGTTCGGCCGTGGCGGCGCGCTGGAAACCGTCAGAGGGCTCGATTCCGCGTTGGCGACGGGCGTATTTTTCGAAGAGCAGACCGTCGAGTCGATCGTGGACGCCGTACAGACGTTCGAGCGTCATGGCGAGCGTTTCGCCGCAGCGGACTGCCGTGCGAATGCCGAACGGTTCTCAACGGAAAATTTCAAGCAGGCGTTCACGCAATTCGTTCACGCCCGTCGCCACGCGTCGCGGGGCATGTCGATGGAGTCGGCCGTCGACTCGGCAGTCGCTCATGCTGCCGTAGGGTCGAATGCCGCGATTGCCTCTTCGGCGGCGGTGGCCTCTTCGGCCGCGGTGTTCGCGGCAGCGGTGTCCGGGGTCGGCGTGGGGGCACCTGTGATGCAGCCGGCTCCGATGGCATCCATGCCCACCATGGCACCGATGATGTCGGTGTCCGCCGACTTCCGAGGCTAGGCGACAGATTTTGTCCGTGATCGTTTCCCTTTCGATGCGACGCCTCATCCTGCGATGGGCGTGTCGCTTTGCGTTGCCCTGGACGCTCCTGCTCCCACTCGTGCTGATGCAAGCGCGGGCGAGCACGGTGGTGCCGCTGCATTACACGACGTCGTGGATCGGCAACAGTGCAGGATATGGCGACGGAAAATGGATGCCGTTCGATGTGCGGGCGATTTACGTGTCGCGCGATGGCACGGTTTATTCGAATGCGCCGTGGGACGAATCGGGAGGGGAGATCGCCGTCTTCAAGGAGGGCGACCTGAGTGCACACGCCGGTCACACACACGGTTGGGGCAATCATGGCGGTGACGCGATCACGGGCAACAGCCGCTACATCTACGCCGCAGGCCTGATCGACAACGAAAACGGTCATTTGCGCATCGGCGGCGACTGGCCGTCCGCCGGTCATATCTGGTCCGGTGTGACGCGACGGCTCGCGAGCGACATCACGCTTGGCAAAGCCTTCGAAGGCGGGCGCGGCAATCTGGGCAGTGCGGTCGCGCAAAGCTTCCTGGTCGTCAATGATGTCCCGACGCAAGCCCTCGACGGCGAGGGCGGCGTACCCGACATCAGCGGTTTGGCGGCCGACGAACGCGAATTGTTCGTGTCGAACTGGCTGCACGACCGCGTGGAAGTCTTCGACGCGCAGACGATGCAGAAGCGGCGAGACTGGAGCGTGTCGGAACCCGGCAAACTGGCGATCGATGCGGACGGACAGACGATCTGGGTGATCCAGGCCGCCCACCTCGCGCGCGCGGCCGATATGCGGCGACTGCGCGATCCGATGGAAGTGCGTGCGTATTCGCGCGACGGTCACCCAGGCATCGCCTTACCGTTGCCGGCCGGCACGGACCCGACCGATGTCACCGTCGACAACCGGGGTCGGATCCTGGTCGCCGATAACGGCCCGCGTCAGCAAATCCTGGTTTTCTCGCATGCCGCGAACGCTATCCAGATCGGAAGAG
>CAWUJR010000409.1:0-3949 GCA_963922375.1 uncultured Robbsia sp. | reverse complement strand
CGCAGTTGCCCCTGCACATCGGCAAGTGCCGCCGTCTGCGCGTCGATCTGCGCCAGCAGCAACTGCCCCGATGCGATGGATTCGCTTTGCGCATGTTCCGCCAATGCCAGACGTTTCGCCTGCGCGTCATGATCGCGCGACATCAACGCCAGTTGGGCGTCGAGCTCGCGCATCGCCAGCGCCAACTTGCTCGCTCGAACTCGACGCAAAAAAGGCCACTGCCGCATGACGACAGCAGTGAAAACCACGCCTAGCAGCGCGCCGACAACATACGATTCCATCACGATCGATCCTCGAACGTCCGCCGGCTGACGGACAGATAAACAGGCGAAAAACCATCAGCGCGCCCCTGCTTTCACGCGCAGACATAGGAAAGCGATGACCACCCCAGCCAGCGCCTTATACCGTCTCCACCCGGTCGTCTTCACGCATGCCGTCCGATCCCAGACTGTCCACGACCAGTGTGTCGGGCAAGCAGATCACCGTCTGGAAGCGGCGAAACGGCGCACCAATATGGTCGTCGGTGAAGCGCAGCGCGATATGCCCTCCCTCGCGGGTCAGGAAATCCTTGACGGCATCCATGCCCACGCCACGGCCGGACACTGCCGTCACCGCAGTCGCCGTCGAAAACCCTGGGCGGAAGATCAAATGGGCGATCTCTTCGTCACGCAATGACGCGTGCGCTTCCACCAGCTTGCGCTCGATCGCAATGCCTAGAATCCGATTCAGTGCCAAACCGCGTCCGTCGTCGCTGAGAGTGATCTGGCAGACGTCTTGCTCGACGCCCACTTCGATATCAATCGTGCCAGCCGCCAACTTCGAGAGCGCGATGCGCTCTTCCGGCATCTCGATGCCATGGTCCAGCGAATTGCGCAGCAGGTGCATGAAGACGTTACGCAGCATTCCGCTCGCCTCGTTCTTCAGCCGATAACCGTTATCGTCGATCCGCACGACCGGGGGCGACTTACCCAATTCCTTCGCCAGTGACGGCAACGAATCGATCACTCCGGATAACGCGTTGCCGACGCTCTGCGTGCCGACAAGACGAAGCGTACGATGTACGGCGGTACGCATGGCCGCCAGATTCTGAAGATCGCCCGGATTCGCGGCCTCCAACAGCCGCAGGCTGTCTTCGATATGTTCCTTTTGAACGATCAGATAGTCGTCCGCGCCTTCATGACCATTGCTCGCGTTACTTTTCCGGCCAAGACTCACATCGTTGATTTCAGCATACACATCAACGGCTTCACGCACGCGAATCAATTCGGCCATCAGGTCGTCTCGATCCCAACGATTCGCGTCATCCAATTCTGTTGCCTCATCGGCGTGCGAGCGGCGCAACGCTTCATAGCGCTGCTCGGTTTCGTGCACGACGTTCGTCAGATGCTGCAGGTTGTACGTTCGAGCATTGCCTTTGACCGTGTGCATATTGCGGAACAACTCGGCAATGGCATTGCTGTCCGGCACCGCCGTCTCACGGATGATTCGCTCATTGGCATTGATGAAGTGCGTCGAGCTGTCGATGAATGCCTCGAACTTGTCCTGACTGACGGTCAGAATTTCGCCAATGATTTCCAAACGGCGCTTCTGCTCTCCCGCCTCGGCCGCCAACTCTCGCAATTCGGTGACATCTCGTACGCACAGCATCAGACGCACGATCACGTCGTTTTCGTCGCTGATCGCGGACCAGCTTAGATCCAGGATCTTCACGCGACCATCGGGCATGCGTTTCTCGATCTCGGAGACCAGCAAGTCTTGGTTGAAGGCAAAGTTGATCACATCCTCACCCAGGCACGCGTGCGCGGCCGCGTCCACTTGCGACAATGCATCGGCGCCCAGATTGCTGTGCGAGAACACCAGCTCCATCATAGCGCGACCGGCAATGTCACTTGTCTCAAAAATTGATTCGAGATGCGCAGAATATTCCGGATGGACCACTGCGCCGTCGACCACGGTCAGAATGCCCTGCTGCATGTTTTGCAACATGGCCTGGATATCGGCGCTTTTCTGCTTTAACAGCATCGAGCTTTTCTGAATCCGCTCGATCATGCCGTTGAACGCGACGATCGAGTGCCCCACTTCGTCCATCCGATCCACCGGCAAGCGGCGCGTGAAGTCCTGATTCGCGGCGATCTCGGTCATTTCCTGCTGCATGCGACTCAACGGGCGAACGATTTGACGGTAAAGCAACAAACCGATCACACTCAGCAGTGAAATGGCCGCCAGCGTCACCGCGGTCACCGTCGTCGTCGTGGTCTGCAGATTACTGTTCAGCGCGGTGATCGCATCGTCCTTCTCGCGGTTCTTTTCAACGCGCAACGTGTTGACGATGCCTTCGAGTTCGTCGCGATATTCGGCGACATTCGCAAATAGATAGGCCTGCGCCAACGCCGTCTTGCCAGCCGCCTTCATCTTCGTCGTATCGTCGATCGCCGAGAAATAATTGGCCAGGCTGTCTTTCGCCTGCGATACCAGCCCGATTTGTGCTTGTCCCTTTGCATCGCGCGCCTGCAACGTCAACGCATCGCGCAGCGTGGCTTCCTTCGCTTGCAGCGTTGCCTTCGCCTGCGCGACCATATTGTCGTCCGGCGCATAGATCATCACCATGGTCGCGAGTTGCACGTCCTTCAACTGGGAGACGAGATCGGCCGATGCGAGCGCGCTGGGAACGACGCCTTGCGTGACCCGGCGAACTTCGACTGCACTACCGCGAGACTGATAAACGGCGTAGCTGCCGATAGCCGCCAGCGCGGCAAACATCAGGACAATCAACAACGAAATTCGATGACGGATAGTCATGCTGACAGGCCTTTACGAACGAAGGGATCGATACCTGCAGCTATCGCCGTGACCATTGGGGCGCATAAGCAGGTAAATGTTTCTGACCGTACAGACGGCGTGCCGCAATTATTGGCACTGAATGTGTCCGACCAATGACAAAACAAACTTGTCATATGGGCTGCCTATATCGTCGTCGACCCTTTTTCCCCGTCACCGCTTTTAGGTCTGCACTTATCTCTCGTCACGTCGCCGGAATGCCCACCACCCGGCCAGCGCGGTAAAGCTCGCCACGACCAGTACCAACAGCCAGAAGCCATGCTGATTCTGGGATAACGGCACGCCACCAACGTTCATTCCGAAAAAGCCGGCGATGATATTGATCGGCAACGCCAGCACGGTCACCATCGTCAAGGTGAACAGCGTGCGATTGCTTTCTTCGTCGAGCCGGGAAGCGATTTCCTCCTGCAACAACCGGATTCGCTCGACCAGCCCGGCTAGATCGCCCAGCACGAGAGAAAATTCTTCAGTCGATTCGCGCAGTTCCTGCACGTCATGCGATTGCAGCCATGCGGGCGGCCGTGCGAGCAGACGAAACAGCGAACCCGGTTCCGGTGCCAGCGTGCGTTGCAGGCGCACCAATACGCGTCGCAGTCCACCCAGGTCATCGCGAAACTTGCGTGGTCGATATGACAGGAAGGCATCTTCGATCTTGTCGACATCGACACTCGCCTGCCGCACGATCTGCACCATCAAATCGGCCTGATCGCGTAGTAGATGCACCAGCAACTCCGCCGGGGCGCGGAAGACTTCGCCCGCTTTGACGCTGGCGCGAAGGCGATCGACGGAACGCAGCGGCTTGCTGCGAGCGGTGATCATCAACCGCTTGTGCGTGTAGACCCAGAGTGTGGCCACTTCAGGCGGCCGTTTGTCGAAATCGAACATGACGTCGTTCATCACGGCGAGCAACGCGCCGTCTTGTTGCTCTATCCGCGTCGAGTGCGAACCTTCTTGCAGCGACTCGAAAAACACGTCGGGCAAATCAAGGTGCGACGCCATCCAGCGACGCGTGGCCGCGTGCGCCAGGTGGAAGTGCAACCAGATGAAATCCGGCGCTTCACGCCCACCGGCGCAGTCGTTGCCGTCGGCGTGGACGTTGCCGCCCGAATCG
>CAWUJR010000408.1:0-3955 GCA_963922375.1 uncultured Robbsia sp. | reverse complement strand
CGTCGTCGGCGATGTCGTCGACCTCCCGGCAAAAGCTGTAGATCTCGTACATGGCGTCGCGCTGTTCGCGCGGCAATACACGCATCGCAAGATAGAACGAGCTCCGGCGCGCCTGGGCCGCGGTCAGCGCCGCGTGGCTGGCATCGCCGCTATCGGCAACGGGGTCAACAGGGTCGAGGGGTTCCGCAATCGCCAACCGGCTACTCCTGAGGATAGATCGAATCGCCCGGTACATTGGAGGATCTATGAACCGGTTTGGCTGCGATTATACCGAAGCGTCGAAAAGACGTTTCATATCCTGTCGGAGAGTCAAAATCGGGCGTTGTAGGCGCGTTACGAAAATCGATGGCTGCGATGTAGAAAGTCCTCGCCCGAGAACGTATCGTCGTCCGTCTCCCACGCTTCCGGGTCGTCTTCGATACTCGACAACGACAAGCCATCCAGCCGCGCCAATTGGTTTTCCAATTGCGCATCGAATGCATCGGCCGCGTCTGTCCCGTCACCCAGGACATCGTCATCGACCGGCAGCATCATATTCCACACCAAACGATTTCGCGCAGACATAGCATCTCCTAGCGGCATCGATGCCGCGGCCGAGTCGCCGCGCAAGATTGCATAAAGCCGCAACGGGCGGGGTGCCCATGCCGGAGACGACTCGTATTGGACCAGGGGGTAACGATACGGGTAAAGCGGAATTTGAGTGTAGGCGATGCGCTCCGGAGGTCAAGGCCTGTTTGCCGATGCGCCGCCGCAGCTCCGCGGCGCGCTCGCGTGGCGCAGAGACGCGCAGAGGGACAGCCTGCGCGTCGACGCGTTGACTGCCCGGCACGAGAAGTGCTGGGTCCTGTGCTAACGGTAGATCATCGCGGCGTCGTCTTCCGGCGCGCCGCAGCCAATCAAGGACGATAACGATGCGTAGTAACGAACGCCGCCCGAGTGATGTCTCGGAGCCGATGGACCCCGTTCCCGAAGTCGACGACCCGACACAGGGCCGCTTCGAGGAGTACAAGAACGCTTCCGGCGGGTGGGGCTCGATGCGGGCGGTCGCGCAGAGTTTCACCGCGGAACATTTGGTCAGCTTTACGGCCGGACGCGTGCTGCTCAAGCAGAACAAGCCCGATGGCTTTGCTTGCGTGAGCTGCTCCTGGCCGAAGCCGGCGAAGCCCCATATTGCCGAATTTTGCGAAAACGGTGCCCGGGCGACGGCATGGGAGATCACGCCGAAGCGCGCGGATGCCGCATTTTTTGCAAAGCACACGCTGACCGAGTTGGAGCGCTGGAGCGATCACCAGCTCGAGGGAACCGGTCGCCTCACCGAGCCGATGAAATGGGACGCTGCTAGCGACCGCTATCTCCCCGTGAGCTGGGAGGACGCCTTCGCCGAAATTGGCGCCGAACTGAAGCGACTGCATCCGAATGAAGCGGTGTTTTACGCGTCGGGCCGCGCGTCACTCGAAACGTCTTATCTGTACCAGTTGTTTGCCCGTGTATATGGTACGAACAATCTGCCCGACAGCTCGAATATGTGCCACGAAACCACCTCGGTCGCATTGCCGCAGTCGATTGGCGTGCCGGTCGGGACCGTTCGGTTGGAGGACTTCGAGCACACCGATTGTATTTTCTTCTTCGGGCAGAACGCCGGGACGAACAGTCCCCGAATGCTGCATCAACTCGAAGACGCGCGCAAACGTGGCGTCGAGATCATTACGTTCAATCCGATACGGGAGCGCGGTCTCGAAACATTCGTGAACCCGCAATCGCCGGTAGAGATGCTGACACCGGAGAAAACCGTGATCAGCACGCAATACCATCAGGTGCGGGTGGGTGGCGACGCGGCGGCGATCATGGGCATCTGTAAGACCTTGATCGAAGCCGACGACGAAGCGCAGCGTTGCGGCGATCCGCGCCTATTCGACACTGCGTTCATCGAAACGCACACGCAGGATTTCGACGCCTTCTGTGACGCGGCACGTCGAACCGACTGGGCGACGATCGAGCGCGAATCGGGTCTGCGCCGCGAGGCACTCGATGCCGCTGCGGCGGTGTATGCCCGATCGAAGAGCGTGATCGCGTTCTACGGCATGGGGTTGACGCAGCATCGCAAGGGGGTGCGCAGCATCCAGATGCTGTGCAATCTCCTTTTCCTGCGCGGCAATATCGGTCGTCCGGGAGCGGGCATCTCACCGGTGCGGGGCCATTCGAACGTGCAAGGACAGCGCACGGTCGGTATCACCGAGAAGCCGGAGTTGGCCCCGCTCGATAAACTCGCCGAAATGTTCCATTTTTCGCCACCGCGCGATAAAGGGATGACCACCGTCGACGTCTGTCAGGGTGTGATCAATGGGAAAGTTCGGGCTTTCATCGGTTTGGGCGGCAATTTCGTGCGGGCGATTCCGGATACCGATGTCATGGAGCCGGCTTGGCGCAAGCTGCGCTTGACTGTCCAGATTGCAACGAAACCCAATCGCAGCCACCTGATTCATGGCGAGGTGTCGTTCTTGCTGCCTTGCCTGGGACGCATCGAGATCGATCAGCAGGCCGGTGGCGCGCAAGCGGTTTCCGTGGAGGACAGCACTGGCTGCATGCATGGTTCATGGGGACAAATCGCGCCCGCCGCGGCCACGTTGCGCTCGGAAGCGGCCATCGTCGCCGGCATCGCGAAAGCGACGCTCGCCCCAAGCCCTTATCTGGACTGGGACGGCTGGGTCGCAGATTACAGCAGAATTCGCGACCTGATGGCACAGACCTGGCCGGACAATTACCGGGATATCAACACGCGAATGTGGACGCCGGGCGGCTTTGCGCGGCCCAATGCGGCGCGCGAGCGCAAGTGGAACACGAAGACCGGAAAGGCGATGTTTTTTGCGCCGGACAGTTTCGAGGCGAACCCGGACATGCCGGAAACCGAACCGGGCCGTGCGCTGCAGCTCTTCACATTGCGCGCGGACGGCCAGTTCAACACGACGATTTATTCGATGGACGACCGGTTCCGCGGTGTGTACGGTACGCGCAAGGTTTTGCTGATGAATTCGCGCGATATCGCGCATTGGGGTTTCAACGACGGCGACCTGGTCACCGCGCGCACGATCTCGCATGATGCTGTGCTGCGGGAAGTCGCGGGTTTGCGGATCACCCAGCACGATGTGCCTGACGGGTGTATTGCCGGGTACTACCCGGAGTGCAACCCGCTGGTGCCGGTGTGGCACCATGACGACCAAGCGAAAACGCCGGCGTTCAAATCGATCCCGGTCAGTCTTTACCGCTAGCGTCGCTGTTGCCGGCGCGGGGAAGGATCAATTCGTAGATGGCGGCGGCGACGCCGTCGTCTGCGTTGCTCGATGTCACCGCATGCGCCTGTGCCTTGACCTCGTCCGAGGCTTGACCCATCGCGATCGCGAGACCGGCATGCCGAAACATCGGCAGATCGTTGCTCATATCGCCGAGCACCGCCAGTTCGCCGACCGGAATGCCCAGATGGGCGGCAATCGCCTTCGCTGCCTCGCCCTTGTTTGCTGACGGGTGCGTGATATCGAGGTAATACTCTTGCGAGCGGCCGACCGTCAGCACGTGCTCGAACGCGTGGGCGATCTCTTTCTCTGCGCGTGCCAACTTATCGGTGTCGGCGCACGCCGCCAAGATCTTATCGACCGCCGATAAGTCGTCAAAGTGCGTGACGACCGTCGGCGGGTATCCGATCGTGCGATGCTCCAGATCGACGTAATCGCCGTTCGGATCGAGGATCTGCCATTCGCCTCGCGTGAATACCCACGCGCCGATGCCACGTTCTTTCAGCATGTCGATTGCCCGATGCGCATCGTCGGGTGCGATCGGGTGCGTGTCCAGTACCTGCATGTCGGGCATCACGATATTGCCGCCGTTGTAAGCCGCGAGCGGTGCCGTCAAATGCAATGCGTCGACGAAGCCGCGCAGGCCCTTCGGCGGCCGGGCGCTGGCC
>CAWUJR010000407.1:0-3956 GCA_963922375.1 uncultured Robbsia sp. | reverse complement strand
GGTGTCAGCAGCGCGGTGCGGGCACGTTGACGCTTGTCGTTGCTGTCTTTCGCCCGTTCTCTGCGCGGGCTCGCCGTCCGCATTGCCAATGCCGTCTCACCGTCCTCCAGGACGAAGAACGCGACTGCCTGCGTCAGTTCGTTCCCTTGGTCCTTCAAGGACTCGGACGCGGCCGCGGCTTCTTCAACCAACGCGGCATTCTGCTGCGTGACCTGGTCCATTGCGGCAACCGCCTGATTGACTTGTTCGATGCCGCGCCCTTGCTCGTCGGACGCCGCCGAGATCTGCGCGGTCAACACTGTCACCCTTTCGATCGACGTTTGCACGTCGCGCATCGTGTCGCCGGCCTCGACGACAAGCTTGGAGCCATCGTTGACCTGATGGACCGAGGTGCTGATCAATTCCTTGATTTCCTTTGCCGCCGCTGCTGAACGCTGTGCGAGCGTGCGCACTTCGCCGGCTACGACCGCGAAGCCTCTTCCTTCCTCGCCGGCCCGTGCCGCTTCCACAGCGGCATTCAATGCGAGAATATTGGTCTGAAACGCGATGCCTTCGATCATGCCGGTGATGTCGGCGATCTTCGACGAGCTTTGCTGAATGTCGTGCATGGTATTCACCATGCGTTCGACGACCTGGCTGCCTTTGCCGGCGACATCGGACGCGGCATTGGCGAGTGCGCTTGCCTGCTGCGCGCTGTGTGCGTTCTGTTGCACCGTATGGGTCAGTTCATCCATGCTGGCGGCGGTCTCTTCGAGCGATGCGGCCTGCTCCTCGGTGCGCTGACTGAGATCGATATTCCCCGCCGCAATCTCCATCGTGGCGGTACCGATCGAGTTCGTGCTATTACGTACCCGTCCCACCGTTTCACGCAGATGCGCATTCATGTCGCGCAATGCACGCAGCAACTCGCCGGTTTCATCATTCGCGTCGGAATCGATATGGCTGCTGAGATCGCCCGCGGCCACCGTTTTCGCGACCGTCACCGCACGGTCGATCGGGCGGGTAATCGATAGCGTCACGTACCAGCAGGCAACCGCAGCCAACGCCACCGCACCGAGGCAAAACACGATCAGGAGCGTGCGCTGTTGCGCATATTGCGCGTTGTACTCGGCAACGCGTTGTTGTTGCACATCGCGCGCATCCGCCTGATACGCGTCCGCGGCACCAATCAATGCCGCTAGCAGCGGGCGGCATTGATCGTCGAGCATGCTGACCGCATCATCCCGTTTGCCGGCAAGCGCCAGCGAGGCGATCTTCAGGGCCACCGGATCATACAATGCTTCGATCCGATTCATGTCGGCGACCAGGCCACGGACTTTCGCTGTCGTGTCGCTGGCCTGATCGACCATGTCGTTCAGGCGCTTCAACCGAGCAACCACATCCTGCTCCGCCTGGCCTACCGCCGCCTGTTCCATCGCAACATCGTCCGGCTTGGTAACGAGTACCAGATTGCGCGCCGCAATGGCCCGGCGGTCGATCGCGGTACGAAACTGATTGGCGACATCGGCTTGCGCATTCACGCCGCTGACGAAATCGCCGAATCCGTCGGTGGCCCAGCCCAACGCATGTAACGACATGCCCGATACGATTACCACCAGCAGCGCAAGCACGCCGAAGCCGGCGATCAGCTTTTTCTTAATAGTCAAGTTAGCGAGGGTCATTGCGGTTCTCTGCTGAGGTTACAGGTCAGTACGCTTGTAGCGTGCGCGCACAGTGCGCGTTGATTCCATGAATGCTTAACGGCCCGACGCTGCGCGACTAAAGGAGAAAATGAAACGTAAATACCGCTTTAGTGCGTTTCTTCGTTTCAATCAAACGGTCGATTTATCGATCCCAACGATGGAACTAACGCGTATACCCTAATGGCATGACGACGCGTCAAGCCATGTGGGACCGTGTCTTTCGAGCGAATACGCCAGGTCACCAAGTCGAACAAGCGCGGAGAGGCGCGGGAGGCGCACCCGATGGACCAGCCTGAACCCTTTATAATTGCCAGAGCATCGATCGTACGGTTCGACAGCCTGCCGAGATCCACGAAGCCATCAGGAGTAGAGAAATTGCATTGAAACGTCCCCCGTGGCTGCCGCCAACGGACACCTCATCGGTGCTTTTTGCATTGCGCACAACCCTCGCCTCCTTCGTCGCGCTGTACCTAGCGTTTTTGATGAATATGGACGATCCCAAATGGGCTGCGATGACGGTGTGGATCGTCGCTCAGCAAGACCGCGGGATGTCGCGCTCGAAAGCCGCGTACCGGGCGGCGGGTACGGTGATCGGGGCGAGCGTCGCAGTGACGCTTGTTGCGCTGTGGGGCCAGAATCCGGAACTGCTACTCGTCGGGCTGGCTATCTGGATTGCCTGCTGCGTGGCGCTAGCGACCAGTCGACGCAATTTCCAGGCGTACGGCGCCGTCCTGGCTGGCTATACCGCCGCCATCATCGCGCTGGATGTGGCCAGACAACCCGGAGAGGTGTTTCCCATCGCGTTGTCACGCACGCTCTACATTCTGTTGGGCATCGTCTGCGAGGGCGTGGCTGCCGCGGTGCTCTCGCTCACCGAGCCGGAAAACGAACTCCGTGCGAGACTTGCCGCGCTGGTGACGGATGCATCGCGCATCTGCGAGCGGGCATTGCGCGGTGAGCCCACCATCAGTCAATCGATACGCAAGTTATTCACCGATGCGTTGAGCGTGGACACCAGTGCGGGCTATGCAGCAGCCGTGTCATCGAATGCGTCTGGCCTCGTGCGGACGGTGCGGTATATCGCCGGCGCGGTGCTCGAACAATTGACCGCGTCACAAGCACTATCCGATCATCTCGCCGTGTCGAAAAACGCGCAGGATTTGTTCGATGCGACTGCCGATGCCTTCGCGAAGGCTGCGGATGCTTTGCCTTACGGTAAAGAACAGCGTCGACGCGAGCAGTTCATGACCGGGCTTGAGCAATTGTTGACACGCGTTCATGCAAAACAGGATCAAAGCGCATTTACCGATGCCGTCTTGATGGACAGGCTTGAAAGCCTGATCGCGCCCACGCAGGCACTCGCCGGCATCATCAACGAGTCGACGCATCATTGGCGAGGTCGCATGACGCGCGCGCCTGCCCGGTTCTCGTTCGTCGTCGATCGCACCACCGCAGGGGTCAATGGTTTGCGGGCGTTCATCGCAATATCGCTGGCCGCGCTGATTTGGGTCACATCGGGATGGGAAACCGGCGCCGGATTTGTGACGATCACCGGTGTCGTTTGCGCGCTGTTCGCCACGCGGCCGAATCCGACGGTGGGGAGCTGGGCGTTCTTCCGCGGCGCTTTTGCGGCCGCCCTGGTGGCAGCGTGCTGCAATTTCGTCTTACTGCCGCACGGCAACAGTTTCGTTTGGCTCGCGTTGGCGATTTCCCCTTTCCTCTTCATCGGCGGTCTGGCCTTGCGTAATCCTCGGACGGCCGGTGCGGCTGCCGGCTTCACGATCTTCTTGCTGGATCTCATCGGACCGCGGAATGATGGGCAGGCCGATCCCACCGCGTTTTTCAACGGCGCGCTCACCTTGTGCGGCGGCATCGCATTTGGCGCGATGATTTTTCATCTCATCGCCCCCTCCGACCCGGTATCTGTCCGACGTCGATTGCACAAAAGCATCCTGCGCGACCTCGAACGCCTCGCCGTCCGACCGCGTCGATGGAGCAGGATTACGTGGCTCGGTCGGATCGCAGACAGTGTGAACAGGCAGGCGTCGAGGACAGCAGGTGTTTCCTCGCAGCAGATCGAGACTGACTTTCGCTTCACGCTGGCGGTACTCGATATCGGCCGCAGTACGATGCTGCTCGCGCGTCTGGCAGAGGATGTCGCGTCCGTGCATGCGCCCGATGCCCGGTGGGCGCAACGTTCGCTGCAGCGTACTGTGCAGACATTCCTGCGTCGAATGGAGGACGTGTCGCGCGACCCTGCGGCGGCGGCGCGGG
>CAWUJR010000406.1:0-3979 GCA_963922375.1 uncultured Robbsia sp. | reverse complement strand
AACCGTTGAAGTCATCGACGTCGGTATCGACGTCAACATCGGTACCGCAGAAAGCGGTGGCGTCAGCGCCTGCACCGGCACCTGCCTCTGCTGAAGTGGCGCAAGCGCAAACGGGCACGGCCCATAACACCGCTGCGGTGTCGACGCCGACGGCACCCGATGGTGCGGCGAAAGCGGCCGCTGCCGTGCAACACGGGACAGCGGTGAACGGTACGGCCACGGCGCCTATCAACAACGCCTGATCGTCTGCACCTTTCTTAGTGAAGGGCACCTCGATCAGCCAGAGGGCGCTTGCCTGCTGCCTCTGGCTGCTTCTCTGATGGATCAGGCCGGGCGGCCTTGCCGACCTTGCTGGGCTTCTTCAGGGCGAATTTTTGCCGCCACCTTGTCGAGCACACCGTTCACGTACTTATAGCCATCGGTGCCGCCGAAGGTTTTGGTCAATTCGACGCCTTCGTTAATGACCACGCGGTACGGAATGTCCAGGTGATGCCGCAACTCGTAGGTGCCCACCAGCAGCACCGCACGTTCGACCGGCGACAGCTCGGCGATCGGGCGGTCCAGGCACGGCGAAATCGCGGCTTCGAGCGTTTCCGACTCCCGTACGACGCCGTACAGCAGCGCATCGTAGTGTTCTCGATCGGCTTTCTCGAAACCTTGCGTGCCGCGGATATGTGCATCGATATTCGACGGCGTATCGCCTGACACCAGCCATTGGTAAAGCGCTTGCGTCGCGAGTTCGCGCGCGCGCCGGCGAGCGTTCCTCATGCTTTGTCCTCGTCGTCGTCTTCGTCTTCATCGCCATATTCGGCGAGTTCGGTCAACGCGCCGCACAGATTCGCCATTTCCACCGCGCAGCGCGCCGCTTCACGACCTTTCTCATCCACACGCGCCAGTGCCTGCTCGTCGTTTTCGGTCGTCAGGACCGCATTCGCGACCGGCAGGTTGAAGTCGAGCGCAATACGCGAAATGCCGGCACCGGACTCGTTGGACACCAATTCGAAGTGATAGGTTTCGCCGCGAATCACCGCGCCGAGCGCGATCAATGCATCGAATTGGCCGCTTTGTGCGAGCTTCGCCAGCGCGATCGGAATTTCCAGCGCGCCCGGCACACTGACCAGCAGCACATCGCTGCCGGTCACGCCCAGGCGTTCCAGTTCGTCTACGCACGCGTCGCGCAGCTGCGCGACGATGTCTTCATTGAAGCGCGACTGCGCGATGCCGATGCGAAGGCCTTTGCCTTCGAGTTGCAAACTGTATTGACCGATTTCCATCATGGATTTCCGTAGTTTTCGTGTGAAACGAGGGGAGGGCCGGCATCAGCGGGCCGCAACGGGCCGCGTGACTGCTACCGTGACCTGCCGCCTCAGTTATGTGAAGCGGTGGACGTATCGGATGACGAGTGAGCGGAGGCCGTCGCACACGCGGCGTCCACCAGCGTTGGCTGCGAACCCGGCATCGAGATAAAGCCGGTTACCTCCAGCCCGTATCCGGACATGCTGCCGAGCTTGCGTGGCGCAGACAGCACCTGCATTTTGCCCACGCCGAGATCGCGCAGAATCTGTGCCCCTACGCCGTAGGTCTTGAAATCGACCGGACGGTGCGCAAGACGTTGCGCTTTTTCCTTCTCTTCGAATGCGGCAAACGTTTCGAAGAAACGCTCACGCGTGCCATCGCAGTTAAGCATCACCACGGCGCCCACATCGCGCTTCGCGATTTCGCTCAACGCGGCATCCAGCGTCCACGAGTGCGTCGACGATGCGGTTTCCAGCAGATCGAGCACCGACAACGGCTCATGCACGCGCACCGGCGTGTCCACATCCGGATCCGGCTTGCCGCGCACCAGTGCCAGATGCGGCGAGCCGCTCGGCCGGTCACGATACAACGTCGCCTCGAACGTGCCGTAAGCGGTGTGCATCGTGCGCTGCGACACGCGTTCGATGATCGATTCGTTGCGCAGCCGGTAATGAATCAGGTCGGCGATCGTGCCGATTTTCAGGCCATGCGTTTCGGCGAACGTCAGCAGATCGGGCAACCGCGCCATCGTGCCGTCGTCTTTGATGATTTCGCAGATCACCGACGCTGCCGTGAGCCCTGCCAGCGCCGTCAGATCGCAACCGGCTTCGGTATGGCCTGCGCGCATCAGCACGCCGCCGTCCTGCGCCATCACGGGGAAGATGTGACCGGGTTGCACGATGTCGCGTGCCCGGGCATCGTGCTTGACCGCTGCCTGGATCGTGCGGGCGCGATCCGGCGCGGAAATGCCGGTGGTCACGCCTTCGGCGGCTTCGATGCTCATCGTGAACGCGGTGCCGTATTGCGTGCCGTTCTGCGCTGTCATCAGCGGCAGGTTCAGCAGTCGGCAACGTTCCGACGTCAACGTCAGGCAAATCAGGCCGCGCGCATGCGTGGCCATGAAATTGATCGCCTCGGCGGTGACGAAGTCAGCGGCGAGCACCAAGTCGCCTTCGTTCTCGCGATCCTCTTCGTCGACGAGGATGACCATGCGGCCTGCCTTTAATTCGGCAACGATCTCTTGGGTGGACGCGAGGTTCATGGTGTGCCTAATGATGTGCCCGGTGGTATACCCGTGCGGAGGACGGGGAAAAAGCGGCTATTTTACGCTATCGGGAGCGCACGAAAACGTCCGGTTCGTAAATTCGGCGCCGATGTGACGCCACCGCGCCACCCAGCCTGCGTCACCATGCCGCGATGCCGTTCACTTCGGCGCAGTCATCGCCCGTTCGACGTAGCGGGCGATCAAATCGATTTCCAGATTCACCTTCGCGCCTGCCGTCAGGTGCTTGAGCGTGGTGGCGTGCACCGTATGGGGAATCAGATTGATCGTGAACGCGCACGCGGTGCCGCCGAGCGCGTGGTCGTCGACGCTGTTGACCGTGAGGCTGACGCCGTTGACGACGACCGAGCCCTTGTAAGCGAGATAGCGTCCGATGTCTCGTGAGGCGACGATTTCGAGGCGGTGCGATTCTGCGACCGGCGTGAAACTGAGCACTTCGCCCAGCCCATCCACGTGCCCGGACACCAGATGCCCTCCCAGTCGGTCGTTCGCGCGCAGGGCCTTCTCCAGATTCACCTCGCCGGCGCGATCCAGGCCCACGGTCAGCGATAGGCTTTCGTGCGACACGTCGACATCGAAGCGTCGGCTGGCGACATCGATGGCGATCGCCGTCATGCAGGCGCCCTGGATCGCGATACTGTCGCCCAGGGCGACATCGTCCAGCGGCAGGTCGCCCGCATCGATCGACAAGCGTACGCCTGCCGTCGGGCCCTCGCCGAGTGGCGTGACGGTGTGGATCCGGCCAATGGCGGCGACGATGCCAGTAAACATGCTGTCTTTCCTTGATCTTTGTTTCGAATGAATACGGGAACGGTTACATCAAGCGCTACTTCAGGGCGCTACTTCAGGCGACACCCGAGGCCCTGCATGTAGCGCTGTCTGCGCCGCATGCGCAAAGAACACCCATGCACGTTCAGGACGAGGTTTGCCAACGCGCGAGAATGCGCACATCGTCGCCGACACGATCGACGGCGTGAAACGCGAGCTGCGCGCGATCGGCCAGCACCGCGGGCGGCAGCAGGTCGAACATGCCGAAGCCGCCACTGAGCAGCGTCGGTGCGAGATAGATCAACCATTCGTCGACGCAACCCTCGCGGATCATCGAGCCGCTCAGCTTCGCACCGGCTTCCACGTGCAACTCATTGATGCCGCGCTGGCCGAGGACCTGCATCAATGCGGGCAGGTCGACCTTGCCATGCTGGTTCGGCAGCGCGATCAGATCGGCGCCCCGGGCGCGAAGCGCGTCGGCGCGCTCGGTGACATCGGGTTGTTGCGTGCTGTCGGCGGCGAAAACGATCAATGGCGGCTCGCCTTCGAGCAGCTTCGCCGACAACGGCAGCCTGAGCTTGCTGTCGACCAGTATCCGTAGCGGTTGCCGAGGAGTCTCGATCGCGCGCACGG
>CAWUJR010000405.1:0-3991 GCA_963922375.1 uncultured Robbsia sp. | reverse complement strand
CGCCGCCTTGACGCGCCGAGGCGTCGGCCCTAGACTGCTCCGATTCAGGTGCTCGCACGCGACGTTCGGTCGTGTGCGGTTAAACGGGAAGCAGGAAGCGGGCGTGGACGTCTGACGGGGATGACCCGCGGGTGCCGCCGCGTTGGCCAACCTGCGCTGCCCCCGCAACGGTAAGCGATAGCATCGCCCATCGCGATGTCAACGTTGCTTCACGATTCTGGTGATCGAAGGCCGGAATACGCATGTCACTATGCAAAAGCCGATGGCGAATGTCGACAGTCGATGTCGGCAGCCCATGTCGATCGGCACGCATGGGAAGGCGAAGCAGCAGGTCGTTAGCCCGGATACCGGCCTGAACCCGCCGGCCGTTTTCATCGACGACATGGCGGAAATGACCTGGATCACGCTGCGGGGATGCAGCGTGATCCCAAAATTGACGCGCGTGGTTCCGCTGTCTCGGCTTGTCCCCGATGCCTCGACCATCCCCGGGGGCACGCCCGTTACGTCTTTCTCAGGACGTCAGCGCAGATTGGCGCAACGGGACAGCCGCGACAGCAGACTCCGCGCAGACGGCCACAGCGGCCAGGACATCGAATCGTGCAAACGCGCAAAATCCCAGTGACCGTTGTGACGGGTTTTCTCGGCAGCGGCAAGACCACCTTGTTGCGTCATATCCTGTCGCACGCAAAAGGCCAGCGGATCGCTGTGATCGTCAACGAGTTCGGCGAGCTCGGCATCGACGGCGAGATCCTGAAAGGCTGCGGCATCGGTTGTGAGACGGACGAAAACGGTGTCGAGATCGTCGAGCGCAACGGTCAGCTATATGAACTCGCGAACGGTTGCCTTTGCTGCACGGTGCAGGAGGAATTCTTCCCGGTCATGGAAGCACTGGTCGAGCGCCGCGATCAGATCGATCACGTGCTGATCGAGACCTCCGGCCTGGCGTTGCCCAAGCCGCTGGTGCAGGCGTTCAACTGGCCGTCAATCAAGAACAGCTTCACTGTGGATGCGGTGATCACGGTGGTCGACGGGCCTGCTGCCGCTAGCGGGCAATTCGCCGCGAATCCTGCGGCGGTGGACGCGCAACGCCGCGCCGATCCGAATCTGGATCACGAATCGCCGCTGCACGAATTGTTCGAAGACCAACTCGCGTCTGCGGATCTGGTCATTCTGAACAAAACCGATCTGCTCGATCCGTCCAAGCGCGCGTCGGTCGAAGCATTGATCCGGGGGGAAATCCCCGCGCAGGTCAAGATCGTTCCGGCCAGCATGGGCCAATTGGATCTGCACACGCTGCTCGGTTTGGAGTCGGCGTCGGAGGAAAACATCCATCTGCGGCTCGATCACCACGGCTCGGCCGACGATCCGGATCATGCGGACCACCACCACGACGACTTCGATTCGGTGGTCGTCAGCGCACCGCCCGGCGCGCGTGAACCGATGCTGGCCGCGTTGCAAGCGTTGGTCGCTCATCACACGATCTATCGGGTGAAAGGTTTTGCGGCATTGCCGGGCACACCGATGCGGCTCGTGGTGCAGGGCGTCGGTGAGCGTTTCGACAGCTATTTCGACCGTCGGTGGACCGCCGAAGAAAATGCGGCAGGACTTGCATGCCGCTTTGTATTGATTGGAGAAGATCTCGATCAGGCCGCGTTGCAGCGTGCATTCGATACCGCGCTGAACGACGTCGATACCCGTTTGTCCGCAGCGGCCAAGTAACGCGTCATGCATTTGCTGCGCACGACACCCGGCGGCTTCGTCGACGATAGCGCGGGCGTCGTACGCATCGAACAAACGCCGGCGCAGATTGTCGTATTGAGTTCGGCGGACACGACGCTGTCGTTGCTCGCCGCCGCGTCCGCGCGGCTGGGACCCGACTTCCCCAGTGTACGACTCGCGAATCTCGCCTTTCTACGGCAGCCCGGGGCCATCGACTTCTACGAGGAAGATGTGCTGCGACATGCGCGCGTCGTCGTCGTCGACCACTTGGGCGGCGAATCGTACTGGCCTTACGGCATCGAACGCGTCACCGCGCTGGCCGCGCGTGAGCGGCAGTGGCTCGCGATGTTCTCCGGCGATCTGCAAGAGGACCCGGCACTCAGTGCAAAGAGCACCGCCGATGCCGCCGCCTGTCGTTTGCTGTGGCGCTATCTGCGCGAGGGCGGTCCCCGAAATGCCGAAGCGTTTCTTCGCGCATTGGCATGGCAAGGGCTGGGTTGGGGCGACGCGAGCCACATCGCCGCACCGGTGCCGCTGCCCACAGTGTCGATCCATTATGCCGGGAAGGACGTCGCGTCGGTCGACGATTGGCGCGCGCGCTGGCATCCCACGGCACCGGTGGTGGTCGTGCTGTTTTATAAGGCGCATTTGCAGGCAGCCAACACGGCTGTCTTCGATGCGATCGCCGATGCATTGTTGGCGGCAGGCCTGAATCCGCTGCCTGTGGCCGTGACATCATTGAAAGATGCGTTGAGCCTCGAAGGCCTGACCCGGCTATGCCGCCAGGAGCACGTCGCGCTGATCATGAATACGACCGCCTTCGCGGCGCGATCGATCGACGATGAAGCGTCGGTGCGCCGCGATCCATTGGCCACCGCGCATGCATGGCGGCCCGATGAGGCCGAACCCTGGTCCGGCGACGCGCCAGTGTTGCAACTCGTGTTGAGCGGTGCGAATCGCGACGATTGGCTTGGCGATGATCAAGGCCTACGCGCACGCGATGTCGCCATGCATATCGCGTTACCGGAAGTCGACGGTCGTATCATCACCCGCGCGGTCAGCTTCAAAGGACTCGCGTACCACTGTCCGCTGACCCAGGTCGATGTCGTTCGCTATCAACCTGACGCGGAACGCATCGCCTTCGTCGTTGAACTGGCGCGTCGATGGGTGCGCCTGCGGACTGTCACGAATGCGGACAAGCGCATCGCGCTGGTGATGGCGAACTACCCGCTGAACGAAGGTCGGATCGGCAATGGCGTGGGACTGGACACGCCGGCATCGGTGATCGGCATTTTGCAGCGTCTTCGCGATGAAGGGTATCGTGTCGACGATCTGCCTGCCGATGGCGATGCATTGATGGAACGCTTGGTCAGCGGCGTGACGAACGACACCGCGTCGCGCGCATCGCGCCCGGCATTTCAGAGTTATTCGCTCGACGACTATGCTCGTCGGTTTGCCACGTTACCGGAAGCGCTGCAGCAAAGTGTGAATGCCCGATGGGGGGCGCCGCACGAGGATCCCACCGTACGTTCAGCGCGTTTCATGATTGCCGGGCATCGTTTCGGGCGCGTCTTCGTGGGCATTCAGCCGCCGCGCACCCGGGATGCCGGCGACTACGCGAGCTACCATGACGCGGATATCGTTCCGCCGCACGCGTACCTGGCGTTCTATTGGTGGCTTCGGGATGCGTTTGCCGCCGATGCGGTCGTGCACGTCGGCAAGCATGGCAATCTCGAATGGCTGCCGGGAAAAAGTGTGGCGCTGAGTGCGCACTGCTGGCCGGATGTCGTATTCGGCCCCATGCCGCATCTCTATCCGTTCATCGTCAACGACCCCGGCGAGGGAAGCCAGGCGAAGCGACGCGCACAAGCGGTCATCATCGATCATCTGATGCCGCCGTTGACGCGGGCGGAAACGTACGGGCCGTTGCAGGACCTGGAGCGGCAAGTCGACGAATATTACGAAGCGCTGATGGTCGACCCCCGTCGTGCTGCGCTATTGCGTAAATCGATACTGGCTGCGATCGTCAAGCATCGCTTGCATGAGGAACTGGGAATAGAACCGGCGCAGGCTGTCGCCGAAGACGCGCTGCTGAACCGGGTGGACGCTTACCTATGTGAGCTGAAGGAAGCGCAAATTCGTGACGGGCTGCATACGTTCGGGCAATCGCCGCAAGGCGTACAGCGCCGCGACACCTTGCTCGCATTGAGCCGCTTTCCGACGGGCGACGGCAAACAGGCGCGGGCCGGATTGATCGGCGCGTTGGCGCAGG
>CAWUJR010000404.1:0-3994 GCA_963922375.1 uncultured Robbsia sp. | reverse complement strand
CGTCGCATCGTGCGATGCTGGACACCAGACTCGCCCGTTACCGCACGATTTACGCAGTCAGCAAACCGCTCTTTCGAGAGGCGGCCGAAGGTTCGGATTAAGCAGGATGACTATCGAGGCACTTCACCGTGCTTCGTCCAGCACTGCCTTCGCGCAGCGCTCGTCGGTCACCAGGCCGCTGAGCCAGCCGCCGCGCAACGCAGCCAACACCGCACGATGCTTGGTCTGTCCGCCGGCGAAACCGATGGTCGGCATCGCCGGCGGCGACTGCAATTGAATGCTCGTCAATCGTCGCTGACAAGGCGCGTCCACAACGTGGCCGTTTGCATCAATCGACCGCCCCAATATTTCCCCCACCGCACCCCGCGCCATCAAGTCGTGCACTTCGTCCCGCGTGATGAAGCCGTCCGCCTCCTGCGGGCAATCGGGACCGATGTCGCCGATACCGATAAAAGCGACATCGGCTGCCCCGCTCAAGCGCTCGACCACTTGGTACAAGCGATGGCTGCACCATTGTCGCGACTCGTCTTCGCTATCGACCATTAACGGCGCGGGCATCAGAAAGCGCTTGCAGCCGAGTTTTTCCGAAATCAGCGTCGCGACATCATACGGATTCGATGACCCGTCCTGCGCGATCGTGCCGACCATCGATACCAGGCGGTGATCGGGACGCTCAATGTTCGAGAGCTCCGCTACCGCGGATTTCAATGTCCGGCCGCTGCTGACACTGACGACGATCGGTTGCTCGCTGCTGAGAAAACGTTCGAAGACATCGGCCGATGCGACCGCGAGTTTTTTCTTCAGGTCGTCGTCGGTATCCGCGTCGAACGGCACGACTTCGCACAGATCAAGGCCAAACCGCTTCGACAACGCATCGGCAAGCGTCAGACAGTCGGCCACGCGATGCTCGATGCGAACGCGCACGAGGTTTTTTTCGACAGCCAATGCGATCAGACGCTGCACGACCGGTCGCGACACCGCCAAGGTGTCCGCGATTTGATGCTGGGTCTGACCCGCAACGTAATAGAGCCACGCGGCACGCGCGGCGACATCGAGCTTCTCTTGGGATCTGGGCACGGGAAAATCATCGCAAGTCAGGGGTCGCCGGGCTCGCTGGCACGACGACGATCTGCCAGTGTACCGCGTGCCAACTGTGCGGCCAATGCAGACAAATCCGTGGTTTTCCCTTTAATATGCATCACGCGCTTTCCACACAACACATTGCTGTCTTGCTCAAAGCAATCGCCTCCCATGAAACCGGTTTTGCTCGTTACCATCGCGATCCACGCCCCCTATCTCGCGGATCTACAGAAACGATTCGACCTGATCTACGCACCCGATCCAGATCGCCGTCGAACGAATCGCGCGCGTTTTTCAGAGGTGCAGGTCGTGCTGACAAATGGCACGACTGGCTTCAACGCAGAGGAAATCGATTCGGTGCCCAAAATGCAATTGCTGTGCGCGCTCGGCGTCGGCTATGAAAGAATCGATGTCGCCCATGCAAAGGCGCGGGGCGTCGTGGTGTCGAACGGCGCGGGCACCAATGACGGCACGGTCGCCGATCATGCAATGGCGTTGCTGCTTGCCGCGGTCCGGCGCATTCCGGTGTTGAATCGCGCAACACGCGAAGGTGTCTGGCGCGATGCGCTGCCGGAAGATCCGGGCGTGGCAAACAAACGCGTGGGCATCGTGGGGCTCGGTCGCATCGGCGAGAAAATTGCACGCCGCGCCCTCGGGTTCGATTGCGAAGTGGGATATCACAGCCGAACGCGCCGCGATGCGTCGCCGTATCGGTATTTCGATGACGTGCATGCGTTGGCCAGTTGGTGCGATTTTTTGATGATTGCCACGCCCGGCGGCGCACAGACGCATCATCTGGTCAACGCCGCCGTGCTGAAAGCATTAGGACCGAACGGTTTCGTGGTCAATATTTCGCGCGGCAGTGTCGTGGATACGGACGCGCTAGCCGACGCATTGAAGCAGAAAACGATCGCTGGCGCAGGGCTGGATGTCTATGAGAGCGAGCCCACGCCGCCGGCACCGCTGCTCGAGCTCGAACAAGTGGTGCTCACGCCTCACGTCGCCGGTCGCTCGCCGGAAGCCGTGCGCGCGACGATCGATCTGTTCGTTAAAAATGCCGAGCGTCATTTCAACGGCGAGGCGGTTACCACGCCGCTCTGACGTTATTGGCGCAACGTCGCGATATCGATCACAAAGCGGTATTTCACATCGCTGCGAAGCATGCGCTCATAGGCCTCGTTGATGTCTTTTACATCGATCATCTCGATGTCCGACGTGATGCCATGCTTGCCGCAGAAATCCAGCATCTCCTGCGTTTCCTGGATCCCACCGATCAGCGATCCGGCCAGACGGCGACGCTTCCAGATCAGCGCCGCAACCGACGGCGACGGGTGCGGATCTTCCGGCAAACCGACCAGCGTCATCGTGCCGTCGCGCTTCAACAAGTTGAGGAACGGATCCAGGTTGTGCGGCGCCGCGACCGTATTCAAGATGAAATCGAAGGTGCCGGCGTGCGGTGTGAACTCATCCGGATTCTTGGAGATCACGACTTCATGCGCGCCCAGACGCTTTGCATCCTCGACCTTCGATTGCGAGGTGGTGAACAACACCACATGCGCCCCCATCGCCCGCGCGAGCTTCACGCCCATATGCCCGAGGCCGCCCAGGCCGACGATACCGACTTTATGACCGGGACCGACTTTCCATTGATGCAACGGCGAGTAGGTCGTAATACCTGCACAGAGCAACGGTGCCACGCCAGCCGGGTCAAGATTCGCCGGCACATGCAGCGTGAACGCTTCATCGACAACCATATCGGTCGAATAGCCGCCATATGTGTTGTCACCGGTTTCGCGATCCGGGCTGTTATAAGTGCCGGTGAACGTGTTGTCGCAATACTGTTCGAAGCCGTCGCGACAATTCGCGCAAGTGCGACACGAGTCCACCATGCAACCCACTCCCACCAGATCGCCTACTTTGAAGCGCGTGACCTGGGGACCGATTTTTGTCACACGGCCGACAATTTCGTGCCCCGGTACCGCCGGGAACACGGTGTTTTTCCATTCGTTTCGCGCAGTATGCAGATCGGAATGGCAAACGCCGCAAAACAGAACATCCAGTGCGACGTCATGATCGCGCAATTCGCGGCGGTTGATGGTGAGCGGAGCGAGTTTCGACTTGGCATCCTGTGCGCCATAAGCGTGCGTCGTAGTCATGAAATCTCCAGAAATGAGGGGTAGTCAGAGAATAAAGCGATTGAAGAAGCGGGGACCGGCGGCCGATGGACCGCATATTGATGCTGCCGCGCGGCGTGCAGAAACACGGCAACTAGGTTCCGACGGCCTCGCGACCTTCAGCGCCAGCTACTCAACATAACACCGGCAAAGAATTGTTGCTGGCGATGCCGCGCGGGTCGGCCAACGCGCGACGGGCGAGCTCCCGATCGTCGGGGGTCAATGACGCGTCGTAGCTGAATTTGCCGGCCACGAGCCGTGCTAATGCGATGCCATCGCGAAACAGGACGCGATTTGACATGATCGCCGGCACCTTGTCCCCGACAAGCAAGGTTCCCACCAGATTCAACGGGTCCACGCCCGAAATCACCTGCCAATGCTCGTCACGGCTGCGTTTGCGGACAGCCCGTAACACCGGAATCGCCTCCGGCAACGCGAATTGCTCGCCACCCGGCCCGTCGACGAAGCGGCCGCCCCGGATATCGCCGCGCGCTTCGAGCCGATGGTAGACGCGCAACAGATCCCGCCACGGCGGTAACCAGTCCGCCTCCCGGGCCAGCAATCGCCAGAAGACGACACCGTAGCGACGCAGAAGCGTCATCGCAACATGCTCGATCACCTCGGTATCGGGTGCCGAGGGGGGATGGGCCAAAGCGGCAGGCGTCGAGGGCGCAGGCGTTGATGGGGACCGCGTCGGTTCTTGCGGCGTATCGCGTCGCAACAGCGCCCACCGTCCGGCG
>CAWUJR010000403.1:0-3997 GCA_963922375.1 uncultured Robbsia sp. | reverse complement strand
GAAGTGAACATCGCGCGCGCCATCGTCGCGCTGGCTGAAATCGGGCGCTTCGAGGACGACGCGTGCCGCGCGATGTTCACTCAAATGCAGGCCTGCGCCGGGCGCACGTCCGGTGATGGCGGCGGCGAGATCGAGGAAGTCGCCATACCGGTTGGTGCGGGCACCCAGCACCGAGTTTGCGAAAACGATCGCGTTCGACTCTGCCCAGGCGATTTGTTCGCCCAGTCCCGGGCGGTGCGTGCGCTGATACGGTGCGCAGGTGAATGTCGCTTCGCAGCCGAGTTCCTGGTGCGCATGCATCAAGCGGGTTCCCGCGCGTGCGAGCGCATCGTCGCCCCGAAAACGCTCCGGATGAATCAAATCCATCGACCCGACATTCAACGTGGTGGGCACCGCGACGCGGGCGCCGTCGGCGACGAACCGTTCGACGAAATCCAGACTGGTCTGTCCGTGATACAGGCAACCGTCGATATGGGCGGACCGGATGTCGATCAAGGTGCGTGCCCTCATCACGTGCGCAGTGCGGCTGACCACGCGCATGGCCAACGCGACGCCTGCGCCCAGTTCGCCTGCCAGCATGGCGCGATCCCGTTCGCTCAACGTTAAACCGGGTGTGCCGCTTTGCTCACTCATGAAAGTCCTTACATCCTTGGATACGCGGCAGCCGCCGGCCCGCAGATAACAATGAACGACGACAGTTCGATGGCAACGGCATGACGGACACCCGCGACACGTACGATCCGGGCCGACAGGTTTCCGTCAGGTCCGGTCCCTGCCGAGGCAAAACTTTTTATTTTGTCATTTTATTTTCCGCGCCGAATGCACCGTATATTTCACCTTGTCTGAGCGTCGATTGTATCCAGATCGAAAAAAGTTTGTCGTTGGATGTTGTTCGAGTGTCGTTGATGAAAGTGGCGTGATCGGGGACTCACGGGGTAGGGATTCACCGACCGGAAGGGCAGGCAGGTCCGGCGGCACGTTTTTTATAAATGATCTGTGGAGCAAACGTGTCTACGAAGAAAAGCTTGATTGCTGCAGCCTGCATGGTTGCAATGGGTACGACGGCGGCCGGGTTTGCGATGAATGCCAATGCCGAGGTCGTCACGATCGGCATGGCCGTGCCGCTGACCGGCAGTAACGCCGCTTACGGCAAAGACATCGAAAACGCTGTGAATATGGCGATCGAGGAGGCCAATGCGAAGAAACTGGTGATCGGCGGGCAGCCCATCACGTTTGAATTGCTGCCGGAAGATGATCAGGCCGATCCGAAGACCGGCGTTCAAGTCGCGCAGCAATTGGTCGACAAGAAAGTGGCCGTGGTGATCGGTCACTTCAATTCGGGCACGACGTTGCCGGCGTCGAAACTGTACTCGCTGGCGGGCATTCCGATGATTACGCCGTCGGCGACGAATCCGGCGATCACGCAGCAGGGGAGCAAGACCGTGTTCTCGCTCATTGCAACGGATGCGCAGAACGCGGGTCAGGCAGGCACTTATGCGGTCGAGAGCGAAAAGGCGCAGCGTATCGGCATTCTGGATGACCGCACGGCATTCGGCCAGGGCGAAGCAGACGAGTTCACGAAAGCAGTGAGCGCCGCGCACGGCACGATCGTTGATCATCAGTACACGGACACGAACGCGGTGGACTTCAGCTCGCAACTGACGCACATGAAGGGGGCCAACGTCGATCTGGTCTATTTCGCCGGTTTGAATCCGCAGGCGGCACAGGTTGCAAAGCGGATGAAGCAATTGGGCATGAAAGCCCAATTCCTCGGCGGCGGCGGCGTGATGGAGCCGACTTTCCTGACGCTGGCGGGACCCGCCGCGGAAGGCGCATTGGCGTGGGAATACGGTTTGCCGATCGAGCAACTACCGAAGGGCGTCGCGTTCCAGACCGCCTACAAGGCCAAGTACGGCACCGACATGCTGTCGTATGCGCCGTTCTCATATGATGCGACGTGGGCAGCGATCAAGGCGATGCAGGCGGCCAATTCGGTCGATCCGGCCGTCTATGTGGCGAAGTTGCGCGCCGATACGACAACCGGGATTACCGGCAAAATAGCGTTCACCGACACCGGTGCGCTGAAAGACTTCACCACGACGTTGTATCAGGTGAAGGACGGCAAATGGACCGTGCTGACGGTCAAGAAGTAAGCGGCGGTCCCTGGGACCTTGGCCCCTGGCCCTTGGACCCTTCCTCGCGTTAGCGCGAGATCAGTGTACCCACTGCCGCCACCAGGCGCGTCATATCGGCGGCAGTCACCGCACCCATCGTCGAGATGCGGAACATCTGTTTCGACAACGCGCCTTGCCCCGCATAGATGATGAAGCCCTCGGCCTTCAGCGCGTCGTGCAGCATGGGATAATCGACGCCAGCGGGCAGTTTATACGCGCGCAAGACGACAGACGACTGGTCGGCGTCGATCAGGCTCTCTATCCCCAGTGCCGCCAATCCATCGCGGACCTGTTCGGCCAACGCGCGATAGCGCGCATGCCGCGCCGCCAGACCGCCTTCGTCCTCGTATTCGCAGAGCGCTTCGAGCAATGCGTAGTACGTGTGAACCGACGGCGTGAACGGCGTGCCGCGTGTATCCTGCGCTCGATTCCAGGCCGCCAGATCCAGATACAGCGTGCGCGGCGCGCCTTGTTCGAGTGCGCTGCGATCGGCGATCACGAAGCAGGCGCCGGGCACGCCATGCAGGCATTTATTGGCACCCGCTGCGGCTGCGGCAATGCCGGCGCGTTCGAAGTCGATCGATTCCGCACCGAAACTGCTGACTGCATCGAGCAGCATGCCGATACCGCGCGCTTTGCACAGTGCGCCGATCTCCTCGATCGGATTCAAGCGACCGGTCGTCGTCTCATGATGCACAACGGCGAGATGCGTGATGCGTGGTTCGGCATCCAGGCGGGCGGCAATCGCATCGACATCGATGCGACCGCCCCAGCCACTCGACAGCGTTTCATACGCAATGCCGTGACGCTCGGCAATCGCGCTGATGCGTTCCCCGTATACGCCGTTTTCGATGGATAACAGGCGACCGTCGGCGGGCATCATCGACGAGATCATCGCCTCCACCGCGGCGGTCCCGGAGCCGGTCAGCAGCACCGGTGCCCATTTGGCAGGCGCCAGATCGTAGATGCGCAGCAGCCGCTGCCGGATCTGGCCCTGCAAATCGAAGAATTCGCTCTCACGGTGGCACAGGTCGGGTTGCAACAAGCTGCGACGGACCCGTTCCGACAGGGTCACCGGTCCCGGATTCAACAAGAGCATGAACGTTATCCTTGAGAGAGCTGAAAGCGCGCGCTACGACATTGCTTTTGGGTGGCCTGCAACTGTAGCGCGCGACTGTGACAGCGGTGGGGCTTACTGGCCGATGTGCGCTTGCAGCCGCGTACGGACCTGGATCGGCGTGACTGACGGACGCGGCAAGCCGTCCGGACTACCGGGACGCGTCAATAGACGAGCAAAGCGCGGGCCGTCGATGCGCGATGCCGAGTCCGATACACCCTGCGCATGGACATCGTCCGCATTCCGCGCGTCGTTTGGCGCGAACAACCGGTCGATGACCGACACGTCGGCGCCTTCGATCGACCATGGATAGCCACAGGCGGCCGCAATGTGGGCGAACGACACGCCCGCCGAAACGGTTGCTTGGCCGCCCGTCGAATCATGCGCACCGTTGTCGAGCAGCAGATGCAGCAGATTTGGCGGACCGTAGGCACCCAGCGTGGCAAACAGGCCCATGCGCATCAATGCCGCGCCGTCGCCATCGACGGCGACCACTTGCAGGTCGGGTCGCGCCAGCGCCAGCCCGAGACCCAGCGTGGCCACACATCCCATCGAGCCGACCATGTACAACTGATTCTGGCGGTCGTCCAGCGCGTAGAGCTCACGTCCCGTGAAGCCGGTCGTGGCCAACACGACTGTTTTGCCGAGCGGGGTGTGTGCGATCACACGGGCGAGCGCATCGGTGCGGGTGGGACGCTAGCTGAGC
>CAWUJR010000402.1:0-3999 GCA_963922375.1 uncultured Robbsia sp. | reverse complement strand
ACGTCGGCGGTGTCGGCAGCTGCGCGGGCGTCGACCGATCCGTGCGATGAGCGACCGATCGCATCGAGCGCATCGAGTGCATCGAGTGCATCGAGTGCATCGAGTGCCTATCCGCGACTGTGCGGCACTGGTATCGGCGCGGGGAGCCTGTCCGGGTTCTTCGGTATCGGCGGCGGGTTCCTTGTCGTACCGGGCTTGATGTTCGCCGGACGGATGCCGATCGTCGACGCAATCGGCACATCGCTGTTTGCGGTAGGAACGTTCGGCATGACGACCGCGCTGAATTACGCGGCGTCCGGGCAAGTGGACTGGCAGGTGGCTGCCGAATTCATCGCCGGCGGGACAGTCGGCGGTTGGCTCGGCTCGCATTTGTCGAGCCAACTGGCCTGTCGCCGCGGTGCGTTGAATACCTTGTTTGCCGGTTTGATCGTGCTGGTCGCCGCGTACACCTTGTACCGGGCGCACCATGGTTGATCCGCGCTACCGCGCCACGGCGGATTGAACACGGATCCGCAAGGGTCGCCGGGGGAAGGGTATGTGGGAATTCTTGATTCGTCTGGGCGTGGCATTCGCCTGTGGCGCAGCCATCGGGCTGGAACGGCAACTCCGTCAACGTCGTGCAGGATTGCGAACGATTACGTTGGTGTCCAGCGGGTCTTGCCTGTTTGTCACCCTCGGCGTGCTAACCGGCCCGAGCGCCGGCATCACGCAGATCGCCGCCTATGTAGTGTCGGGCGTCGGCTTTCTGGGCGGAGGCGTCATCATGCGTGACAAAGGATCGATTCAAGGCATCAACACCGCCGCAACGCTGTGGTGCGCGGCGGCGACCGGCGTGCTCAGCGGTACCGGACATTTTGTTCCGGCGATCGCTGGCGCTGGCGTCGTACTGCTGAACAACACCGCTTTACGCACACTCAGCCGTGTGATCAATGCCTCGCCGCTTTCCACTGCCGATCTGGTTCGACGTTATATCTTGACCGTGGTATGCGAAGCGGACGACGAATTGCATATCCGCGCGATTCTATCGAATCTGATGACGTCGTCGCCGCTGACGTTTCAGGGCCTGAGCAGTTCGGACCTGGAGTCGACGTCGTCGCAAGCACCGCCGCGTATCGAAGTCATCGCCACATTGGAGTCGCACCCGAAGCATCAGGCACGACTCGAATATGTCGCCAGTCGCTTGAGTATGGAGAAGGGGGTGTCGTCGGTCAGTTGGCAAGGCTTGGCAGCCGAACCGACCGCGGAGTGACGTCCGGAGTCAGGTCGTTGAGCCTTGTCACCGGATGACGCGTCGTGCGGCTTGTCGATGTCGAGCCGCACATGCAAATTTACGCGATACCGTCGACCGTAGCGTTCAGCGTGCCACTGGGGCGCATCGCCTTCGTGGTCAGCTCACGATTCGGGTGATAGTAGCCACCGATATCGACCGCCTTGCCTTGCGCGGCCGCCAGTTCGTCAACGATCTTCTGTTCGTTGTCAGCCAGCGCCTTTGCGATACTGCCGAATTGCGCGCTCAGTTCCTTATCTTCCGTTTGCGCCGCAAGCGCTTGCGCCCAGTACAGCGCCAGATAGAAGTGACTGCCGCGGTTATCGATGCCACCGACCTTACGGGCCGGCGACTTATTCGTATCCAGGAACTTTCCGGTGGCGTTGTCCAATGCTTTCGCGAGCACCACTGCCTTTGGGTTATGGTACGCGTTGCCAAGATGTTCGAGCGAAGCGGCCAGCGCG
This sequence comes from uncultured Robbsia sp., assembly GCA_963922375.1. GTDB lineage: Bacteria > Pseudomonadota > Gammaproteobacteria > Burkholderiales > Burkholderiaceae > Robbsia. The sequence goes on along the minus strand of CAWUJR010000402.1, from coordinate 2,268 downwards.
AGGAACTCGCCAAGTGAATCCCACCGCAGGAAGCCTTCTTCGAGGAATTGCTGAACGTGCTTCGGCGCAGAGCCGCCGGCACCCGTTTCGAACAATCCGCCGCCGGCCATCAACGGCACGATCGACAGCATCTTCGCGCTCGTGCCCAGTTCCATGATCGGGAACAGGTCGGTCAAGTAGTCGCGCAGGACGTTACCGGTCACCGAGATCGTATCCTGGCCGGCACGAATGCGGTCCAGCGAAAACTGCGTGGCGTCCACCGGCGACATGATCCGGATATCCAAGCCCGCCGTATCGTGGTCCTTCAGATACTGTTCGACCTTTTTGATCACTTGCGCGTCATGCGCACGCGCCGGATCGAGCCAGAACACCGCCGGTGAACCCGTCGCACGGGCGCGATTGACCGCAAGCTTCACCCAATCCTGGATCGGCGCATCCTTGACCTGACACATGCGCCAGATATCGCCGGCTTCCACTTGATGTTCGAGCACGACATTGCCGCTTTCGTCGGTCACGCGCACCACACCGTCGGTCGGGATCTGGAACGTCTTGTCGTGCGAGCCGTATTCTTCCGCTTTCTGCGCCATCAGGCCGACGTTCGGCACGCTGCCCATCGTGACCGGATCGAACGCGCCGTGCTTCTTACAGTCGTCAATGACCGCTTGGTACACGCCCGCATAGCAGCGGTCTGGAATCACGGCCTTCGTGTCGTGCAGTTGACCGTCCGGACCCCACATCTTGCCCGAATCGCGGATCATCGCCGGCATCGACGCATCGACGATCACATCGCTTGGCACATGCAGATTAGTGATGCCCTTGTCCGAATTGACCATCGCCAGTTCCGGACGCTTCGCGTATTCCGCCTTGATATCGGCTTCGATTTCTGCGCGTTTGTCGGCAGGCAGTTCGCTCAGATGCGCGTACAAGTCGCCGATGCCGTTGTTGACATTGACGCCCACTTGCTTCAACGCGTCCGCATGCTTGGTCAACACATCGGCGTAAAACTCGCTGACGATCTGACCGAACATGATCGGGTCCGAGACCTTCATCATCGTCGCTTTCAGATGCACGGAGAAAAGCACACCCTTGCTTTTCGCATCGGCGATCTGCTCGGCGACAAAACTGCGCAATGCGTTCTTGCTCATCACCGATGCATCGATGATTTCACCCGGCTTGACGCTCGTCTTCGCCTTCAACACCGTGACCGCGCCATCTTTAGAGGTCAACGCGATCTGCACGCTGCCGGCTTCGCCGATCAGCGCCGATTGTTCGCTGCCGTAGAAGTCGCCATGGCTCATGTGCGCGACATGCGATTTCGAATCGGCTTGCCACGCGCCCATTTTGTGCGGATGTTTGCGAGCGAAATTCTTCACCGACAGCGGCGCGCGGCGGTCCGAGTTGCCTTCGCGCAGGACCGGATTCACCGCACTGCCCTTGACCTTGTCGTAACGGCTCTTAATATCTTTGTCGGCGTCGGTTTTCGGCTCGTCCGGATAGTCCGGAAGCGGGTAACCCTGCGCTTGCAGTTCCTTGATCGCCGCCTTCAGTTGCGGTACCGATGCACTGATATTCGGCAGCTTGATGATATTGGCCTCGGGCTGCGTGGCCAGTTCGCCGAGTTCCGCCAGATCGTCGGCAGCCTTTTGGTCGGCGCTCAGAAAATCGGGGAACAGCGAGACGATACGGGCCGCCAGCGAGATGTCGCGCGTCTCGACGCCAATCCCGGACGAGCGAGTGAAGGCCTTGATGATGGGCAGCAACGAGTAGGTGGCAAGTGCCGGTGCTTCGTCCGTCAGTGTGTAGATGATCTTCGACGTTGTAGACATTTTATTCGGTAACCTCGCTCTATCACGGAAATTGCAGGCGCCGAAAGGTGGCCCGAAGGCGACCCGCTAAAGGCGACCTGAAGTATAGCAAAATTCGTCCTCAGTCTTAGGTCTAATATAAGACTGAGGACGCGGATATGGACCGCAGCCGTTGACGCCGCACGTGAGAGCCAGGCTGATGGCGGACGACCGATGGCAATGCGGCCGACAGTCGAAGACCGGGCGATCGATTTCGCTGACAAGTCTGGCGGAAATGAGGATCATTGATGATACCGGCTTGGCGCGAGAGTCCAGGATCGGGGTTAACCCAGGAAAGTGTGATGGACCTCAAGCAACCCGATAGCGCTGATGCTGAAGATCAGGCGCTCGGCCGCCCCGCGCAGCGATGGTCGTTGACGGTGCTCCCTGCCGGGGTGCGGGTATCCGCGCCTGCCGACTCGGC
>CAWUJR010000401.1:0-4005 GCA_963922375.1 uncultured Robbsia sp. | reverse complement strand
CGCCGCCGACGTCGGCATCAATCCTTCGGCGATGGCATCGCCACAGCGCGTGAGCGGGTTCAGACTTGCTCGGGCGTCCTGAAAAACCAGCTGCAGCGCATGTCGCCAGTCGGCGGCAGACGCGCGTCGTGCCGCGACCGATCCGATATCGGTGCCGTCAAGAATGATATGTCCGGCATCGATATCGATCAGCCGGCTCAGCGCGGCGGCCAACGTCGATTTGCCGCTGCCCGAGCGGCCGACGATGCCGACGATCTCACCGGCATGACAGGTGAAGGTCACGCTGTCCAGGACGGTCATCGGTGGACCTCGAAGCGTTTCGAAGCGTTTCGTCAGCCCGTCGACGCTCAGCAGCGGCGGAGGAGGTGCGATGGCCGCTCGTTTAGGTGCCTGAAGGGGGGCCTGCAATGACACCGACGCGGACGCCGACGCCGACGATGATGTCGATACCAACGATGACGCCGCCTTTTCCTGCGCGAACGTCGTCGCGTTTGCGATCTCACGTATCGTGCCGTCATGCATCACCGCGATGCGGTTGCAGCGTTCGATCGCGACCGGTAGATCGTGGGTGATCAGCAATACGCCGGTGCGTTGTTCCCGCGCCAGACCGAGCAGCAAGTCGAGCACCGCGGATTGGGTGATCGTGTCGAGTCCGGTCGTCGGCTCGTCGGCGATCAAGAGGACCGGTCGACGGGCGAGTGCGAGCGCGATCAGTATCCGTTGGCAGGTCCCGCCCGACAACATAAATGGATAGCTATCGAGTGTGCGCCCGGGGTCGTCGATCGCCACTTTCGTCAGCCAGGCGGCCGCCATCGTTTGACGTTGCTTGCGTGCGACGCCCATTGCTGCCAGCAAATCGGTGAACTGATCGCGGATGCGACGAACCGGGTTCAATGCGGCGCGCGCATCCTGGAAGACCACGGTGCAGCGCCGTATTCCAGCATGCCCGCGCCGGAAGACGATCTCGCCGCGCGTGCGTTGCAGCGATGCCGGTAACAGGTCCGCGATCGCCAACGCCAGCATGGTTTTACCGGAGCCGCTCTCGCCGACAAGTCCCACGCACTCGCCTTCGGCGATGTCGAGAGCGATGTTGCGCAGCCGTAACGACGGCGCGACCGCTGTGCCGACGCACAGGCCGTGCAGTGCGACCACCGGCAGCGCGACGTCTTGCGATTTATTTTGATGTTCGGCCATCATTGCCGCCTCGGATCGAAACGATCACGCAGATGGTCGCCCGCTACATTCATCGCCAGCGCACATAGCGCGAGGGCGGCGCCCGGAAACACGACGAGCCACCATTGCCCGGTGATCATATAGTGCGCGCCGTCGCCGACCATGACGCCCCATTCCGGCGTTGGTGGCCGGATGCCAAGACCGAGGAAGGACAGACCGGCGCCGTTCAGCATCGCCCACGCCAGATTGATGGTCAGCTGCGACAACAGCACGGGCGCCGTATTCGGCAGGAGGACACGCAGCAAGATCCGTAACGCGCTCCATCCGTTCAAACGCGCTGCGGCAACGTATGTCGTGCGTTGACGGACCAGTAACTCCGAGCGCGTCAGTCGAAGATAAAACGGAACATTGATGAGTGCCGTCGCGATCACGACGCTGCCGATCGAATTGCCGAGCACGGCGGCCAACGCCAGCGCGACGACGAACAGCGGAAACGCCATCGCCAGATCGGTGAACCGGTGCAGTAAAGCGTCGACATAACCGCCGGCTGCGTTCGATGCCGCTGCCCAGGCGCCGGCAGAGACGCCGACCAACGCCGATAGAAGGACCGCCGCCACCGCCATCGATAAATCGAGACGGGTCGCCACCAGCACACGACAGAACACATCGCGTCCTATCGCATCGGTGCCGAACCAATGATGAATCGATGGTGGCGCGAGCGTGTCGGTCATCGTCGCGCGATACGGATCGAGCCCCCAGACGTGTGCGGCAACGGGCCCGACGATGGCGATGATCAGCCATATCGCCGCAGCCCATAGCCGCCGTGCGCGCCCGTGAAAAAAGGTGGCGCTCATCGGCGGTTGGCTCGGGCGCGTGGATCGATCGTGGCGACGAGTAAGTCGACGAACAGATTCAGTATCGTGAAAACGAGGGCGATGCCCAGGATGAAACCTTGTAGCGGCGCGTAATCGGAGGCGCCCAACGCATCCAGCGCATAGCTAGCAATCCCCGGCCACGCAAACACTTTTTCAACCGCGACGTTCGCGCCCAGCATGTACGAGAAGATCATCCCGGCGCTGGTAATGATGGCCGGCGCCGCCGGCGCGAACGCATAGCGCCAAAGCACGGTGCGGAAGGGCAATCCGAGACTGCGAGCAGTGCGTACCGGATCGCTTGCGAGTGTATCGAGGAGCGTCGAACGGGTAATGCGGGCGAGCGGTGCCGCGCCGAACAAGGCCATCGTCAGCGCGGGGAGCATCAGGCGTTGCAGCGCATCACACCATGCGTCCAGATTCCCGGCCAGCGCGCTATCGATCAATAGAAAGCCTGTATGCACCGGTGGGGCGATCATCAGTGGATCGAGTCTACCGCTGGGTTCGGGTGCCCAGCCGAGTCGAAAATAAAATACGTAGATCAGCGCGAGTCCGACGAAGAAACTCGGTAGGCTTGCGCCGGCACTGCAGAACGCCCGGCACAGCCGGTCCGGCCAGCGTCCGGGACGCATCGCGGCTGCCGCGCCGAGCGGTATCCCGATCGACAAAGCCAATACGAACCCACTACATGTGAGTTCCAATGTGGCGGGCAGACGTTCGCGCATTGCGGACCACACCGGCTCGCCGGTGACGAACGAGGTGCCCCAGTCGCCGTGCAGTAGCGCGTTCAAATAGACGCGCAACTGCACGAGCATCGGCAGATCCAGGCCCAGACGGTGGCGCAGGCCGGCGATGCCTTCCGGTGTGGCCGCCATGCCCGATACCAACTGTGCGGCCGGATCGCCGGGAAGCGATCGGGCCAATACGAAGGTAAACAGCACGGCGAACAGCATCACGGGCAACGCGCGCAACAAGAGGCGAAAAAGCAGACGATGCAGCAGCGGCGAAAGCGGATGTGAAAGCAGAGCGGAGATCCGGGGTGAGATCGGTAGAGACGCCCACAGTGACGCCCGCAAGCGGGCCGCTCGCGCCCTGGCCCGACGGCAGGCGGCAAACGACGCGGCCCCCAGGTTCATGTGCGACGCAGGGTTCGGAAGTCCACTTGTCCGTGAATATAGTAGGTGAAGCCTTGCAAATCGCTGCGCAACGCGATGTCGAATGCCGGCAGCCAGAGCGGCACGATGGGCACATCTTTTATGACGATGGCGGCGGCTTTATGCATCAACGCGTGATACGCACGCGGATCGGTTAGCCAGCGCGCCTCGTCGGTCAGCGCGACCAGCGCGGGATTCGCGTACGACGAGAAGTTCCAGCGCCAGTCGCCTTCGAAGAAGATGCGGTAGAAATAATCGGGATCGTTGAACCAGGCCGACGACCAATCGATGAAAAACGGCATCTGCTTCGATGTCTGCAATGCGCCCCATTGCGATCCGAGCGCTTTGTTCAGCGTGATGTCGATGTTGAGCGGCTGCAACGCCTGCTGAATCAACAGGGCCGACGGTTCTGCGATGGCCGCATCCGCCGCATTGTAGGTCAGCGTGGTCGAGAAACCACGTGACAAACCGGCTTCGGCGAGCAAGGCCCGTGCGCGATCGAGACGGGTCGCGTACGGATACGTTTGGGGCCACGCCGCGCTGGGCACGGCGTGGGGACTTGCGCCGAACAGCGGTGCACCATGGCCTTTCGCGACACCCTCGAACAGCGCCTGATACGGTAGCGCGTAGGCCATCGCCTGGCGCACGCGCACGTCGTTGAATGGCGCGACCTGGGTGTCGAACGCGACGAAGCGGAACGTATTGGTCAGAGGGATCGACAGCGTGCGTACGCTCGGCATCCGCGCGGCCGCATCGAAGGCGGCCGGTGCCAGTTGCAGCGCGATATCGGCGTCGCCGCGCGACAA
>CAWUJR010000400.1:0-4016 GCA_963922375.1 uncultured Robbsia sp. | reverse complement strand
ATGAGGGGGCGGCTCGATCTTCAATGCGTCTATGGAGACGTCACCCGCACCCAGATGGACGGCAGGTTGTGCGTGCGACCAGTCGGCCATGACCGGGAGATGGGCGCTCAGCGTGCCCGATCCAATGCGCACCGGTGCGGCGCGGTCTACATAAGGTTGCAGCGGCGGCAGGGCCAGTGCGTCCAGAGCGAGCTGCGCGGTTGCGCGTTTTGCGGCGATCGAAACGTCGCCTTTTGCATTGAACGCGCCGCCGTGGTCGATCGCGGTTTTCAACGCGTAATGGGCCGGCGCCGCAGCGAGCGTCGAGAAATCGTCGAGCGTGACGTCAAGCGACGACAGCCCGAGTCCGACCGGCTGTGCCGGCATCGCATCGTTGAAGCCGATGTGTCCATCGCTTATCGCGAGGTGATGGATCGACAGATCGATCGGTGCCGACTTTGGCGAAGCCGACGAAGCCGACGAAGCCGACGAAGCAGGGCTGCCAGTTGACGCTGGCGCTGCGCCGGATGCCGACTGCGAAGCCGGGTTCGGCGGTAGGGGACTCGACGCTGCCGCGGCAATCGGGGCAGGCCGCTTTGCTGGCGTCGAAGCGTCACCGGCGAGTTGCTCGACATTCAACGCACCCGATTTATCGCGTGTGAGATGGATGTCCGGCTGGGTCAGCGTGAATTCGTTCACCTTATAAATATCGCGCAGGGGCTCGGCATCGGCAAGCGCGATGTGCATGGCGGTTGCGCTGATCAGCGGCGATTGTTGTCGATCGGTGATGTCGATTTTGGCCAGGTCGGCTGTCCCGTCGATACGTATCGTCGGGCCGTTACTGTCGATGGCAAAGCGGACATTCAAATGCGTCGACAAGTCGGCGCTTTTCACCATCACCGGAACGGATGCCGGCGCGTAGGACGCGAGCTTGGCCAGGTCGAGCTGCTGCAGCGTGAGCGCGATGTCCGATTCGCGAGACTGCGAAAACGGTTTTATTTTACCATCGAGTGCCAGCAGCGATCCGTCGATGCGTGCACGCAGCGAGGGCGTGACGAAAATGTTGGTATCTGAAGATAGCGTCGCGATGAAGGGGATGCCGATCGCGCCTTGATCGAGAACATGATGCGAGCCTAGCAAGCGGTCATCGAAATCGATACGCGCGTGGGTGATTCGGATATTCGATACCGCGAAGCGTGCCGGCTTGCTGTTGTGTTGCGACGGCGCCGACGGCGTCGAGAACTTCGCGATCAGGTCGGAAAAATTGAATCGATCAGCATCGTAGCGGACGAGGTGAAATTGCGGTGCATCGATGCTGGCTTCATCGATCACCGGGGCAAAGCGAAACAGTGACGACCATGACGGCTTGACGATCACGCGCCCAATGTCGATGAAGGGAGCGGACGGCTGCGCCGTCGCCGACGCCCCTGCTGCCCCCGCAGCGGGGGCAGCGCTGTTCGCAGCCCTGTCTCCGATATGCAATCCCTCTACTTCCATACGTAACGTGTATGGGTTGAAGCGGATGCGAGCGATCTGGGTCGGTCGATCGAGTTGACGACTGAGTTGCTGCTCAGCGATATGGCGAATCAGCGGTGGTGCGGCGAAAAATCCCAACAGGCCCACGACGACAATGCCTCCCGCTATACCTCCCGCAATGTAATGGGTGCGACGCGCGACCATGACGCGAACGACAACCGAGCGGGCGCGAGAGAGGGTGAAAGTCGTGTTTTTATCTGCCATAAAGAGATGAGTAGCGTTTGCCGGTCGAGGCGGTTAGGCTTCGGTTTGTTATCGGGAGGCAAAATTATAGGGGCGTGCTGTGGTTTGTCACAGCGCCGCCGTCGGCATCGGCGGAAAATCAAGAAGAATCTGGTGCAAGGATACACGCTGGTCGCCGCTGAGAACGTTCGTACGGCCCCGCCCGTCGCCACGACCCGGATGGCATTTTACGATGTCCGATGAACGTGTAACATAATGAGCGTGCGTTCATAGAACGCTTCCGCTATTCATCGCAGGCCAGAATCGTCAAGATGAAAGATCTTCCTCCCACGGCGACCCTTCGCGCATTCGAAGTGGCTAGCCGTCATCGGACTTTTACCGCTGCCTCCGAAGAGTTGCATGTGACGCAGAGTGCCGTGAGCCATCAGCTACAAGCGCTTGAGGAACTGTGGGGCGTACGGTTGTTCGAGCGCGGAAGATCCTTGCGGCTTTCCCCGGCCGGCGCGGCGCTCGCACCGATCGTTCGTCAGTTCATAGTAAGTTTGAGTACCACGCTGTCTGAACTCCGAGAGCAAAAGGGGAAAACCCGGCTCAAAGTCAGCACAACCTATTCGTTTGCATTGAAGTGGCTGCTGCCGCGATTGCCTCGCTTGACGCGAGCGCATCCGGAGATTTCGATCGATATCGACCCCAACGATAAAGCGATTCATTTTGCGAGTGCAGAGTCGGATGTCGCCGTACGCTTGGGAAGTGGGCACTACCCCAGCCTCTATTCGGAATTCCTCTTCAGAGAGCATGTGTTTCCGGTCGCGAGCCCGGCCCTGCTTGCACGATTCGGTTTGCCGGCGGAACCCACGGAATTATTGCGTTACCCGTTCTTGACGCGCTCCGGTGCCGACCTTGTTCCCAAGTGGGAGCTGTGGTTTCAACGTGCCGGTTTAAATATCGCGCCGCTCAAGGAGAGCGTGCGATTCCCGGACACCAATATGACCATCGAAGCGGCGTTATTGGGCCAAGGCGTCGCGCTGGCGAGAAGCGGTCATGTGGAGACCGAGATAAGCGATGGGCGACTGGTCCGGCTCTTCGATATCCCGTTTCTTTCGCCGGCCGCCTATTATTTCGTCTGCCCGAAGGGTCTCGAATCCCAGCCCCATATCGTGCATTTTCGGGCATGGCTTCGCGCAGAAGGCTTGCACGCTCAGGCAGATTACGATGGCACCCGCAATGATGAGCGATTGCTCATACCACGATGAGGAGATGTCGCTTTTCTTTGCGCAGGGTGCGCCATAAGATGAGTGAATGTCCTTACCTATCCTGACACTGGTCCTCTTTGCCGCATTGCTCCATGCCAGTTGGAACGCGCTGCTGCGCAGCGGCGCAGATCGTCTTTGGTCGATGACCATGATGTGCATCGGCGTGGCCGTCGCAAGCGTGGTCATCGCGCTATTCCTCGCGCCGCCTGCACGGGAAAGTTGGGTGTATGCCGGCGTTTCCGGCTTGTTGCATGTCGGCTATAACCTGTTTCTCGTGCGCACCTATGAAGCCGGCGAACTGGGACAGACTTATCCTATTTCCAGGGGTTCTTCGCCCATCCTGATCACGGTCGGCGCCGCTGTTTTCGCCGGGGAGCGCGTGGGGGGGAGCGGATTGCTCGGCATTTTCCTGGTGTCGAGCGGCATCATGTCGTTGGCATTGCTAGGCCGTCGGCTTCCTTTATCCAGCCTTTCGAATGCGATCGCAACGGGTTGTTTCATTGCCGCTTATAGCGTCACGGACGGATTGGGCGTGCGCCTCTCCGGCGCGCCATTCGCCTATACCGCGTGGATGTGTACAGCATGGGGTGTGATGATGCCTCTGGTTTATATCGTGCTTCGCGACGCCGCCAGCTTGTTCAAGAAACGGCCAGGAATACCGGTCGCCATGGTCGGCGGACTGGTTTCGCTTGTCGCCTATGGCATTGTCGTTTTCGCGATGTCGCATGCGCCCATGGGCGCGGTATCGGCACTGCGCGAGACAAGCGTGGTCTTTGCCGCACTGATCGGCTACTTTTTCCTCGGCGAGGCATTGACAATGCGAAAAATGGTCTCGTGCGCGGTGATCGCTTTAGGCACGCTCGTGCTTGGCTGACGGTCACGCTTACCTCACGACAACAGATAGGAAATCACATGGACATCCTCGCGCAGGCACCTGTCATTTTGATCACCGGCGGCGGCCGTGGCGTAGGTGCGGCAACCGCGCGGCTTGCTGCCGCACAGGGTTACGATGTGGCCATCAGCTTCGTCGCCAACGAGTCTGCCGCGCTTGCGGTCGCAGCGGAC
>CAWUJR010000399.1:0-4026 GCA_963922375.1 uncultured Robbsia sp. | reverse complement strand
TGCCGCTGGGTTACCAGACCCCGGTCGGCGAGAAAGGTGTGTCGCTTTCAGGGGGGCAGCGACAGCGGCTGGCGATCGCCCGTGCGCTGCTCGCCGATACGCCGCTCCTGCTGCTCGACGACGCGCTGTCTGCGGTCGACACCGTCACCGAGGCGCAAATCCTGCAACATTTGCGCGAGGCACGACGCGGCCGTACGGTGATCATCGTGAGCCATCGCTTGTCGGCGGTTGCCGATGCCGATCAAATCGTCGTGATGCATCAAGGACGAATGGTCGAACGCGGCCGACACGAGACGCTGCTCGCGGACGAGCAATGGTATGCGCGTCAATGGCGTTACCAGCAATTGGAGGCCAGCCTGGATGCCAGCTGATACGCAGACGAACGAGAAGACGGTGCGCGCAGAGGGAACGCGCACCCGCGCCGATGTCACACAGCCAGCAGCACGCGACGGACGACACCATGCAAAGAACGACGCCGAGCGCCACGTGAGCCTAGAAACCGAAGTGGCGGAAACACAGGGAAACACAGCCGATGCAGCCGATGCAAACCAACGCGCGCGACAAGAGCGGCGACAGGCCTATCAGTTGCTGAAAACCGCTGCCGCACCGGAGCGTCGCCACGTCTTCATCGGCACGTTCTGGTTGGTGATGGCAGCATTGCTCGAAGCATTGTCGCCGCTACTGGGCAAGCGTTTCATCGACAATTACCTCCTCCCGCATACGGCCAACTTGTCGGCGATAGGCACCCTGTTAGGTGCCGCTTTATTGGCCGGTTGCGTGGCCGGCGTGCTGCGCTATATGCAACTCACGCGCTTGGCCGGCGTCGCGATGCGCTCGGTCAAACGGCTCAGAGAGCAGGTTTATCGCCACGTGATCCAGCTGCCGATGACGTACTTCGACAAAGCGATCACCGGGCAATTGGTCAGCCGCGTGACGAACGATACCGAGTCGATCAAGGCGCTCTACGTGCAGGTGCTGTTCGTGATGCTCGACAGCTGCATCGTCGTGGTCGGTGCGCTGATTGCGATGGCCTGGCTCGACTGGCGTTTGATGCTGATCGTGTTGACACTGTTCCCGGCGATGGTGTTGATCGTCTGGAGCTATCAGCGTTGGAGCGCGCCGTCCGTCGCGCGTGCCCGACAACTGCGCAGCGACATCAATGCGCAGGTTGCCGAATCGATCGCCGGCATGGCTGTGTTGCAGGCCAGCAATGCGACGCAGCGTTTCACCGAGCGTTTTTCGCGGACGAACTGGACGCACTATCGCGCGCGTCGGAAGGAATTGTCCGCGAACGCGTGGCTGCTGCGTCCCGCGCTCGACCTGCTGAATGTGCTGATCCTAGCAATGGTGATTTATGCGTTCGGCAATCAGCGGTTCTCCGGCCTCGAAGTCGGTGTGCTCTATGCGTTCGTCAGCTATATTGCGCGTGTGGTCGAACCGCTGATCCAGATTACGATGCAGTTCAGCCAGTTGCAGCAGGCGACGGTCGCAGCGGCGCGCGTGAATACGTTGCTGAGCGAGCCCACGGGCTTCTCGACACAGTCGACCGCCCACCGCATCACGGACGGCGCGGTGACGATCACCAATGTCACGTTCGCGTACGCGCCGGGACACCCGGTGCTGCACGATCTGTCGCTGGACGTCCCCGCCGGCGGCTTCTACGGGATTGTCGGGCATACCGGCAGCGGCAAATCCACGTTGCTGTCGCTGCTGCTGCGTTTTTATACCGCACAACAAGGTCATATCGACATCGACGGTGAGGACCTCGCCTCCATCGATGACGATGCGTTTCGTGCCGGTGTCGGACTGGTGCCGCAGGAGCCGTTTTTATTGGCAGCCAGCGCGCGCGAAAACATCGATATGGGCCGCGGCCTGTCGCAGCAGGAAATCGAAGCCGCTGCGCGGTCTGCCAGTGCGCACGATCTCCTGATGTCGCTCGAACACGGCTATGACACCGATATGGGAGAAAACGGCACGCGCTTATCGAGCGGCCAGAAGCAACTGATTGCGATCGCCCGGGCATTGGCCGGCAAGCCCCGCATCCTGCTTCTCGACGAGGCCACGTCCCATATCGATAGCGAAACCGAGCAAATCGTTCAACGCGCGTTGGAGGCGTTACACGGCAAGGTCACGATGATCTCGATTGCCCACCGGCTGTCGACCATTCGGCGCGCGGATCGCATCATCGTGTTGAACCACGGCCGCATTGCCGAAAGCGGTGACCACGAGGCACTGATGGCCATTGACCGCGGCATCTACCAACGCCTTTACCAATTGCAACAATTGCATGTGGACGGTGATAACGATGAGGGCGCGGTGCGCTAGGAACGATATCTGCTGACAGGTAAGGAATGCGGCACCCTCTTCACCTATTAGGAGTTCATCATGAGTACACCCCTTTCCAACCCCAATGCCACGCCGACCGATCCGCAAGGCTTGCAAGTGGAAACCGGCCGCGACGGCACAGGTGCCACCGGTCAGGTGCCCCTGGATCCTTCGATCCCCGCGCCGGGCGCCGCCGAGAAACGGCAGCGCATCAGCGATGCGGTGAGCGATCCCGACAAGAACACGGACGTCCATCCAGCCGACAAAGGCGCGTAAAACCGACTTATTTCGCGTGGTCTTTGCTGCTTAGCCGGGCATTTTCCTCGACCCGCATCGCGGGGGCAGGCGCGTCGATCTGAACCGTGTCGAACGTTCCCTGCATGTTGCGCAGTTGTAACCCGCTCTCCCGAGCGGCAATACGGACCCGGCGCATCACCACCCGGGCAATCGGCGCCTCCGGCAGTCCCACGATCACACCGCCATGCGTTGCGCCCTGCGCGTCCACATCCGAGATGGACACGTCATGGATATGCGGCGTGGTGGCCACGACGGGTTGCCCTCTATCGGCGTTCGCCGCCGGAATCGCGGGCTTGCCGGGCTCGCCACCATAGTAGGCACTGATGGATATCGGATCGACGACGTCGGTCATCGTCAGATGACTGGCGTCGATATCGCCGATGTCGGCACCCCTGTCCCGCCCTGACTTGATTCTGAAGCCCGCCTCCGTGCCGATGAAACGAACATTCCGTACGTGCACGCTTTCGATGCCATTCGATGTCTCACTCCCGACCGATACGCCATGGCCATGACGAATCGTCGAATCGGTAAGGGTAATATCGACTGAAGGGCGTTTCGGTGTCGGAAACGACGGCAAGCCGGATTTGATCGCAATATCGTCGTCGCCGGTGTCGATGTCCACGTTTGCCATCGACACCGCCATCGACGAGACGACATCGATGCCGTCGGTATTGGGTGAGTTGACAGGATTGACGATACGCAGACCCGAGATGCGGATATCACCGCTATCGCGGATCACGAGATTCCACATCGGCGAGTCAGTCAGCAGGACGTCGTCGATGCGAGCGTGTCTGACGTTCGCGAATTCCACCAGCCAGGGACGCGGTAAGCCGTTGGCGGTGGGAATGCCGGGATAGCGGCTGCCATAACCTGTCGCACCACGCTCGACCGCCGCTTTGGCAGCGAGGGCGGCGGGCCACCATAAGCGCTTGCCGTCACCATCGATCGTGCCAGTGCCGCGGATGGCGACATCACTGGCATTGGCCGCCATGATGAAGGCTTCACGCGGCCGGGGTGCGGTGCCGATGAAGGCCCAACCGTACCGGGACCGCCGCCCAATCGCCCGCAAGCGACTGTTTGGCTCCAGAAACAGGGTAACGTGACTGGCGAGGGTCAACGGTCCACTGAGATATAGACCGGCGCGCAGCGGCACCGTGCCGCCACCCGCTTTGCCGCAACGGTCGATCGATTGCTGAATGGCGACGGTATCGTCGTGCTGGCCATTGGCAACCGCGCCCAATGTCAGCGGATCACATACCCGCCCGGTAATCGGGGCGGACACCGCGGCAGGCCTAGCGGCATGGGTAGCAGAGGCGGCGGGGGTGACGCGGTCAGCGGCCATGGCCGGACTGCCGCTTGCAATACCGACACTGACCAGACCGATCATTACGCCGGTCACCCACC
>CAWUJR010000398.1:0-4056 GCA_963922375.1 uncultured Robbsia sp. | reverse complement strand
GCCAGCCACGCCTCGGCAATCATTCGAGCGGCAGCAACCGTCTGGCAGACCGGCAGCACCGCGCGCTTAAGCCCCCCGGGCAAAGGCGCGTTATTGGCTGCGCGACAAGGATTTTTCACCGATGGTCCCGGCACGCCGTTCGCCGCCACCAAGAGCCGACTGGCGAAATTTGTCAATCATTCGATCCCGCGTGCAAGCGCAGGTACCGCCACGGACAGCAGCAGTTCCACGGTCATCGCGCCTCAACCTGTCTCCGTTGCCCAACCCCGATCGCGCTGGGCAGCCGCCGTTCGCCCATTCGGGCTGCGAAAGACGGCTGTCGCATCGATGCGCAAAGGCATACAGGGCGCCAACCTTGGCACCTTGAAAAAAGATCGTCAGACGCTCGACGACGTCACTATAACGGCCTTGACCGCCCTTCATGCAGCGTTGAACGCCGAGGCCGCTCCTCCTCGTCCACTGGCCACCTCGCGCATCGGCAAATGGATGGCACCGTCGCGCGCGTTGCGCACAGCCGTTAGCGACGCGGAATTGTCGGTGCTGGCTGAAACGCCCACAGCCTATGGGACACGCATCGACGATGACATGCTCGATCGCATTGCCACTCGTACCGCCGATACGATCGCTGCGCTGCCGGCACCGTCGGCGCACGCACGTTTTCGCGAGAAACGCATTCATCGCGCGACACAGGCACTCCATCGTGAGCTGACAGCCGATCCGATTGTGCCGGGTGTCAGGGACAAGATACGGAGTCTGATTCGCAAGCGATTGACCAACGGCAGCGATGTCATCGACTTCGCCAAGCTGAATGCATGGCAGCAGCGCATCGTCGCACCCGACGCCGATCTACAGAAAAGCATGCAGACCATCGAGCGTATCGGCATCGGTGCGGCCACGCGATTGTCTAACGACGCCAGACGTCCGGAAAGGGACGATTACCGGCAGATGGGCGACGATATCATCGATCACCTGGAAAGCGGGGGCAAGGCCATCTTTACGGAAGGCGGAAAGATCGGGCTCAGCACGCGCGGCCTGACCGCCACCATTGCATCGTTCTCTTTGTTGTCGCCTCGGCTGAATGTGGCCGCATCCGAAGGTCGTGAGGCGAGCTTCGAAATCAGCCGGTCCACTGCATCGTACAAAATCGGAATGGGTACGCGTGATCGCCTGCGAATGGACGTCGGCGGCGGCGTCCAGATCGGGCATAATTTCGGCATTGTCCGTCTCAGCTCGAATCTGGAGGCGGAGCGTGAGTGGGACCGCACTCGGCAACGTGGCATCGAGCTGCACATCGCGCGGCGGCTTAACGCCAACGGCGATGGCTTCGACGACGATGCAGCAAAGCCTCAGCTGAAGGAAATCAATCGGTTCCTGTTCGAACAGGCCGGTCGCGGACGCAACGAACAGGATCTGTGGGATGCGATGGGAGAGCGCTTCTTCGAGCACGATGATTTTTCCGTCGCGTGGAACGATCAGGCGGGCATGCTGAAGCGCAACCGACAAACGGCAAACGCACGCGTTGGCGTCAAATTGGGCACCGGCAAGATTTCGGCACGCGCCAATATCAATGCCGCAGTCACGCACGACCACGTCTACCGTGCAACGATGCAGTCCATCGACGCCAGCGGGCAGATGCAAACCGAATCGCATCGCGTTGGTGCCGGTCATCGCATCGGCTTGCAAACCGCGGCGAACTTTACTCTCAGCGATGCGGTAACGCGCGCGCCTCACGACGCCACATCGGAGCCGACCGACATTGCGAGTGTGGCCATGTTTGCGCCCAATCTAGTCTCGTTCGAAGTGCCGCTATTCGACGGCTTCCGGCAAGCAAAGGTGACGCTTGTACGCGAACAGGGCAAGACGCAGGTTCACGCATCGAACGCCGACACCGAGTTCGCCAATGTCGACGACTACGCGCGTGCCTTGCGTAGTCAACCGGCATGGGCGCTAGCGTTCGGTATGGCTGCGACCGCGGCACCGAACACGTCGCCAATGACGCGCGATGCATTGCATGCTGCCATCCGCACAGGACAGACCAAAATCGAAGCACATCTGGCAGAGCTGAAAGCGAACCCACTGTCGAATCTGCGGCACGTTCTCCGTGTTCGTGTTAGGCGACAAACGGCCGAGGAACTGGATGCGATAGATGATCTGATGCAGTCGGCCATTGCGCAGCGGGATGCGATGAGTACACCGCGCAGCAACGACGTCACACTCACGACGCACAGTCACGACGCGACCATCGCCAGGCTGACGGCAAAGCGAGACGCCCTGTTACGTGGGCCGAACGCATGGATACCGACCGAACTCCTGACCGTGCAGTCGCTGGACCGCGATTTCGCAGCGGGGGTACGAATGGGGCTGCAAGTAGAGATGCGTGATGGCGCGCGCGGGGAACATGAATTGGCGTCGGTGAAATTGAAGCCGAACGAAGCCGACGCGCTGGACACCGTGTGGCCAACGGCGTCCTGATCGGCTGTCGCTTTAACGTTCGCCGATCGCCCTTTGGCGTGAAAGGCTTCTGGCAACCACTTACACGGTCACCGGCTGAGGCGCGTGGTCCGTTGCGGTGGACATCGCGAACGGGATGCAACCGGCAACGACGACCAATGCGCCCAACGCGTTTTCGACGTGACTGCGATCGGTTTCGTTCAGTGAAGTTTTTTCCAGGAAAGACGCGGCAATCGCATTCAATCCATAAATACCAAGGAAAAGCGCCAATCGCGCACTTCCGGAGCCTGACATCTTGTCGGCCAGTTGCGATTGAACGCTGTCGGTGGACGTGTCCATCGCCGTCCACTTCATGCGAAGGTTCTTCACTTCCTCCAAGGCTTTTGGCGTCACCCCATGCGTCATCACTTCGCTTGCCACGCGCAATCCCAACGCGTCGACAGCCTCGCCGGCAGCATTTCCGCCAACGTAAGCAATCAGCGCCTTGGCCTCGGCCGACCCCAATTTCCCACCAGCATGCACCAGATCTGCTGCGCCGGCGCCCGACAGACCTTTGAAGCCCTGAACCTCATTGACACCGAACTGGTTCGGGAGATAGGGCACGCTGTCTAATACCTGTGTGGCTACCGGGCGTTCGTACCCGTCATCATGATTCCCCTCTAGTGGGGCTGCCATATTGATAGCATCGCGTACGACGTAAACAAAGGATTTGATTGCGTTCGGCAGCAGTTGCGACAATACGCCCAGTTGCCCATTGCCTTGCTCATTACGCCCAGCGAGAAAAGCGCCGACACCGACGCCGATCAACGACATCAACTGCAATGTGTCGCCTGCGTTGCTCATATTCGTCGACACGCCTTTATGGCGCTTGTGTTGCAGTGCCAACAGCTTGCCGGCAGCCGCCATCGTAAACAGCACAGCCACTGTCGCGCCCTTTACTTCGGGTGCCACGTCGTATTTGGTCAGCGCAGTCTCGATGCCCGCCGAAACAAGTTCTCGCAGCGCGGTCGCCGTGCCGGTCGCTGCCAATTCATGCGAACCGGTGTTCAACGCATTGGCG
Source organism: uncultured Robbsia sp. (assembly GCA_963922375.1). Taxonomy (GTDB): domain Bacteria; phylum Pseudomonadota; class Gammaproteobacteria; order Burkholderiales; family Burkholderiaceae; genus Robbsia. The sequence goes on along the minus strand of CAWUJR010000398.1, from coordinate 545 downwards.
ACCCATCCCATGACTGCCTGATCTTCGCCGTAATCGTTGCGAACGATATGACCGGCATGCGCGCGCGCCGCGCGCGCCAGCGGCGTCAGTGCCTGTTGCGTGTTCGTGTAGCCCGTACTCATCGCACCTGAGACGGCGGTATAACCTTGCTGGGCGCGTTGCTGGATGCCCTGGCTTGCCTGCTGCGCCAGGTCGGACGCGGCCTGCGGCAAGTTCCCGATTTCGGTCATCAAATGCCTGAGGGTGGCGATCGAGGGCGCGCTCAGTTGCACACTTTGAAGCACCGCGGCGAGTCCCTGGAGCGGTATATTCGGCACGCCACCCGGGAAGGTGTAGCGGCCGCCCGCACTGGCGCCGGCACCCTGCGCACCATTCCCCGCCTCCAAATCCGGTGCCGAATCGAACGAATGCGTCGACGCTGCCGATGCGTTGGATGCCTGCCCGCCCCCCGTTGACCGCATCGACGCACCCATGGCGGTCATTTCGAAGATCTCGCCGCCATCTGCGGCGTCCGACTCTGTGCCCGCGCGCGAGCTTTGTGCCAG
>CAWUJR010000397.1:0-4075 GCA_963922375.1 uncultured Robbsia sp. | reverse complement strand
AGGGGCGGGGCGGCGCGCGCAGTGGGGGAAAACGTGACGTCACGCCGGCGCGCAATGGTTTGCGTGTTGAGATACGCTATAGCAATGAAGACGCGTGTACGGAGGTCGCATTAGGGAATGCATGGGGCGTGAAGCCTAGCGACGAATTGATTATTGCCCTGACCGATGCGTTTGGGCCCGGCTGCGCTGAAATTTCCTATTGAGCCCTGCATTGACGCCTGTTTTGAGTCTGGTCCTCCGTCACCTATCCCTGCGGCTGTCCCGCGAACGCTATGGCACATTGCGCACCACCGACGTGAGGGGCACATGAAGATCGGCATCGCCTGCACCACATTTCGGCAAAGCGGCGGTTTGGAGCGGTACGCGCTCGACGTGGTCGGCGGCCTCAATCGTTTGGGCATTCGGCCGACCGTGTTTGCACGCCGCTTCGATCCGGCGTTGTTGCAGCGCTTCGATATCGTGCCCCAGCAGATTGCGGTGGGTGCGTTGCCGGGGAAGCTCCGCGACCACTACTTCTCCCGACGCGTTTCCGTGCTGCGCAAGCACTTGGGCATCGATCTGCTGATCGGTATCAATCGCACCGCAGCGTCCGATATCGCGATCTGCGGCGGCACGCATAAAGGTTTTCTGCAGGCGAGTGGGCGCACACCCAGCTGGTCCGATCGATGGCAGATTCGCCTGGAATCCGCGCAGTATCGGCATGCGCAGCGGATTGTCGCGCATTCGAAGATGATGTCCGATGAGCTGAAGACGCTGTATGGCGAACCGGACGACAAGATCGCCTGTCTTTACCCGCCGGTCGATGCGACGCGGTTCTCTCCAATCGACGAAGACGCGTACAGAATGCTTCGTCGCCGCTTCGACCTGCCGGACGACAAGGTTGTTTTCCTATTTCCCTCGAGTAGTCATCTGCGCAAAGGCTATGACCGACTGGAGGCTTTTTTTGAAACCACCGACTTGCCGGTGATGCTGGCAGTTGTCGGGCGTCCGGTCTCCAGCAGAAGTGCCGCGATCCGTTACTTGGGCTATCAGGCCGATATGGCCGAAATGTATCGCGCGGCTGACTATACGATTCTCGCATCGCGCTACGAGCCGTTCGGTCTGGTGGGGATCGAGTCGATTCTGTGTGGCACGCCGGTGGTATTGGATGGCCGGATTGCCTGCACGGAGGTATTGTCCGAGCAGGCATGCCTGACATTCAATGGCGATTTGCCGCACGATCTCGCGCGGGTGATGGCAGAGGCGGTGACGCGCCGTCATGCGCAGTCGCGGCATGATCCTGCCGCGTTGGCAGGTGCGATCGGCTACGACACCGATATCGATCGCCATGTGGCGGCATTGCTTTCTTTGTTGCCGCCGAATCGGCAAGGCGTCCCGCCGGGCGGGATGCTCGATGGCAAGACCACCGCATTCCGCCCCCGTACCGCCCCTTCCTGATCGCTGCGGGCCCCTTTGCCTCAGCGAAGCGTGTCTGTTTTCGCCGCATTCAATTCGGCGAGCCGCAAAAAGCGGTAGTAGACCGTCTGCGCGTTCAGCGTGGCGATCATGAAACCGGCCTCGCCATCGAGAAAGCCTCGCTTCAAGAAATATGTACGCAGGAACGCCCACAGCGCGCGGCTGATCGCTTTCGGCAGTCCGGCCGATGCACCGCGCTCGAATCGCTGCTGCGCGCCTAAGGCCGAATAGCTGTCCAACTTGCGTAACACTTCGCTGATGTCGTCGTAACTGTAATGCAGCAGCACACCGTCGAGCGTCGGCGCCGGCCCGTCGAATACCAGGCGTTCGTGAACGCGGTCGTCGGAAAAATGCGCGGTGCCGCGGCGAAACAAACGGGGGACCGTGTCCGGGCGCCAGCCCGAATGCCGGATCCATCGACCGCAAAAGCGCGACAGACGATCGAGTGCATATGTGTCCGCCGCCGTACGGCCTGGGCGAATCGCCGCCTGAATCGAGGCGGCCAGGCCGTCGGAGACCACCTCATCGGCATCGATCAGCAGAATCCAATCGGTTTGCAGTCGTGCAATCGCCCGATTTTTCTGCACGCCGAACCCCTGCCAGTCGGTATCGATCTCCACGCGCGCACCGCATTCCCGGGCAATCGCGACGGTCGCATCGGTGCTGCCGGAATCGAGCACGACGATATCGTCGGCAAAGCGTACCGCGTTCAAGCAGTGACGCAGATGCCGTTCGGCATTCTTGGTGATCAACGCCACACCCAGTGAGGGCGCGTTGGTGGCAACGTCGTCGCGAGCGGGGATCATGGTCGAGCCGCCTGCGGGGACCTGGCCGATGCACGGCGGCTAACGTGCACGAACGCCAGCATCGTGGCGACGAAGAAGACATACAGCGCGGTATTCATCGAAATAATGAAAAACGTCTCCGTGAGTCCCGAGATCAGATAACCGATACAGATCGTGGCGCCTATGCCGGCCGCACAGCGCGTTTCGCGGGTATCGCGCGTTTCCCGCGGCGCGGATCGCATCGCCTGTAAAAAATAGGCGAGAGGGAGCAAGTACATCGCGAGTAGCGCCAGCCCGCCGGCGATTCCGCCAGTGGCGAGGGCAAACAGCAGCTCGTTATGCGAATGCGGCAAACCGATCAGCGACAGCGGCACGCGTCCGGCGTGTGCGTAGCCGGCGACGACAGGCTTGAAACCGTCGAAGCCGACGCCCACCAGCGGATGCTCGCGCAGCGCGATGATCGATGCGCGCCAGATCTCGAATCGGGTACCGATGGACGTCTCCACGTTGCCATGGAAATACGCGCGGACATCCGACACTGCCTGCGCGATGCGCGAAGCACCCATACGGACCCCCACCAGCACCAACATCGCTGCACCCAGCATGCATAGCATCCGGGTGCGGGCCGACGCAGGCGGCTGTGGAGTCGACTGACACGGGCGCAGCGCGACACCGCAGACGATGGCGAGCACCGGAATAGCTATCCAGCCGCCGCGCGATCCGCTGACGAACGAGGCGATGACGCCGGCCGCGAACCCGATGACCTTCAAAAAACGCTCTGCGCGCGAGCCGGTGATTGACCACCCTAGCGAGAGCATCGACAGGAAGCCCAGCATCAGGCTGATATCGCTGAATGGAATCGTGTTGAGTATGCCGATCTCTGCTGCGCGGGGACCGAGCCGGTTCAGATAGACGACGCGGCCCAGACTGATCAATGTACCAACGATCACGCCCCATTGCAGATGATGAAACGCGTCTTTGCGCATGCGCAGCGCAGCGGCCATGCAAGGGCCCAGCAACGCGAAACGCAGCGGCAGGTCGAAATTTTTCGGGACCCAGACGCCGCGTCCGATCTCGTTGGCGACGGCGGCCAGCAGGGGCGTGAGACAGAAGAGCGCAATGGCCCCGAGCGACGGCCATCGGGTATCGGGTGCTGTCGCGTCGCGCAGTGCCGGGAGACTGAACAAGCCGATCAGCGCGAAGACAAACAGGATGCCATTTGCGCTGCCGCGCCAATTCAGCGCCACGGCAGGATAGAGAGCAAGCAGAAGGGTCAGGAACAGCGCGAGTCGATCGGGCTTGCCCAGGGACTGCCGCAGAGAGGGCACACAGACGAACGATCGCGCGGGAGCGTCGTCCTGGTGGGATTCTGTTCGGGACACTTTCAACGTAAGTCTCTTGCTGCGTATGGCGAATCTGGCGGAAACTGCGACATGCCGGTCGCCGCTTCTTGGCGCTTCCCGCGCTTCCCGCGCGTCAGCGCTGGGCTGCCGGCATCTGCGATGCCCCAAGGTAGGGCAAGTAGTGTAGCATGCGACCGCCCGCGTACCCGGACATCGCCGGTTGCCGTACGGCATGCGTGAGGTGGATCGCTCATTTTCGTGGAGTCAGATGAAACAAAAGGGAGCCGAATGGCTATTGCTCGTCGCCGTCGTGTTGCTGATGTTAAGCGCCATGCTCGGCCGATGGGCCGTTCTCGATGTGGCTGCCGTCGCGCTGGCCGCGGTCGGCTTGTTGGGCGTAGGATGTCTGTCGACGCCGGTCTCCGCGCCTTCTTCCGATGCCGCAACGCCACCCGATGGCACGGCGGGTGGCGCGAGCCCTTCGCGCATCGC
>CAWUJR010000396.1:0-4075 GCA_963922375.1 uncultured Robbsia sp. | reverse complement strand
ACCGTCTACCGCCGTCGGCTTGAACGCCTGCATCGCCGCACCCAGCATCGACTTGCGCGACATGCCTGCCAGAATCGGCAAGCCGCCGGGCGACGTCATCGGCAACTCGCGCAATAGGCGATAGTTGTCGGCGACCGACTTGCCGAAGCCAAATCCAGGGTCGACGACGATCCGATCGCGCGCGACACCCGCCGACTCCAACGCAATCACACGCTTGTCGAGGAACTGCCTAACCTCTGCGACGACGTCGTCATACGCCAGCACGCCTTCTTGCATCGTACGAGGGTCGCCGCGCATATGCATGACGCACACGGCGCTATCGCCTTTTGCGATCGCCTCCAGCGCGCCGTCTTCGGCGAAGCCACGGATGTCATTGATCATGTCCGCGCCGGCATCCAGCACGGCACGCATCACCTCCGGCTTGTACGTATCGACGGACAGTGCCACGCCACAACCTTTCAACGCTTCGACGATCGGCACGACACGGTCGAGCTCTTCCCCGAGTGATAACGGCGGTGCGCCAGGGCGCGTGGATTCGCCGCCGATATCGATGATGTCGGCGCCTTCGGCGATGATCGCCTCGGCCCGCTTCAAGGCGGCATCGCGAGACTGAAACCGTCCGCCATCCGAAAACGAGTCCGGGGTGATATTCAGAATGGCCATCACCAAAGGGTGAGACAGCGAAAACGAGAAGCGGCCGCAACGTAACGCGCCGTGGGGATGATGCATAAAACCAACTTAGAAAGAGGAAGGGAAAACGGCGAAAACAAGCAAGATATCAGCGGCGCCGTAAGCCAGCGCAAGCCCAAAACAAAACGGGCCGGTGCATCGCACCGGCCCGTCAGATTCACCGCCGCTTAAGCCGGGGCTGTCACGCTCGTCGGCGTCTTCACTTCGCCGCCGCCGGTACCACCGCCCGTCGGGTTACCGCCTGCAGGCGGCGGCAGGTTTTTCGGCGGACGCGGGTCCTTGCCCGCCATGATGTCGTTGATCTGGTCCGCATCGATGGTTTCCCATTCGAGCAGCGCCGCCGTCATCACTTCGACCTTCGCCCGATTCTCTTCCAGCAGCGAACGCGCACGTCCGTATTGCTCGTCGAGGATTCGGCGAATTTCCGCATCCACCTTCTGCTGCGTGGCTTCGGACACCGTCTTCGACGACATCCGGCCAAACATGCCGTCCTGCTCGGTGTCCACATACACCATCGTACCGAGCACGTCCGACATACCGTAACGGGTCACCATGTCACGGGCCATCTTCGTTGCACGCTCGAAGTCGTTCGACGCACCGGTCGACATCGAATTCAGGAACACTTCCTCTGCCGCACGTCCACCGAACAGGATCGCGATTTCTTCGTACATCCGTTCGCGGTACAGGTTAACGCGGTCATGTTCCGGCAGTTGCCACGTAATGCCCAGTGCCCAGCCGCGCGGCATGATCGACACCTTGTGCACAGGATCGGCCAGCGGCAACAGCTTTGCCACCACCGCGTGACCCGACTCGTGGTACGCGGTGTTGCGGCGTTCCTCCTCGCGCATCACGGCCGAACGACGCTCGGGGCCCATGAAGATCTTGTCCTTCGCGTCCTCGAAGTCCTGCATTTCGACAATGCGCTTGCCACGGCGAGCAGCAAACAGCGCCGACTCATTGACCAGGTTCGCCAGGTCTGCACCCGAGAAGCCCGGCGTGCCGCGTGCGATCACCGCTGCGTCGACGTCGCCCGAAATCGGCACCTTGCGCAAGTGCACCTTCAGGATCTGCTCGCGACCGCGGATATCGGGCAAACCGACATACACCTGACGGTCGAAACGACCCGGACGCAGCAGCGCCTTGTCCAGCACGTCCGAACGGTTCGTTGCCGCAATCACGATGACGCCCGAATTCGCCTCGAAGCCGTCCATCTCGACCAGCATCTGGTTCAGCGTCTGTTCGCGCTCGTCGTTACCGCCGCCCATGCCGGCGCCGCGATGACGACCGACTGCATCGATTTCATCGATGAAAACGATACACGGTGCATGCTTCTTCGCTTGCTCGAACATGTCGCGCACACGGGCCGCCCCCACACCGACGAACATTTCGACGAAATCGGAACCCGAGATGCTGAAGAACGGTACCTTCGCCTCACCGGCAATCGCCCGTGCCAGCAACGTCTTACCGGTCCCCGGCGGACCGACCAACAGCACGCCGCGTGGGATCCGGCCACCGAGCTTCTGGAACTTCTGCGGGTCGCGCAGGAAGTCGACCAATTCGCTGACTTCTTCCTTCGCTTCGTCGCAGCCCGCCACGTCGGTGAAATTGATCGCGTTATTGTTCTCGTCAATCAGCCGCGCTCGAGACTTCCCGAAGGAAAAGGCGCCGCCTTTCCCCCCGCCTTGCATCTGTCGCATCATGTAGAACCAGAACACCATCAACAGGATCGACGGCCCGACGTAGGTCAGGATCGATACCAACAGATTCGGTTCGTCTTCCGGCTTGCCGCTGACCTGAACGCCATATTTCATCAGGTCGCCGACCATCCAGATGTCGCCAGGCTGCACGATCGTGTACTTATTGCCGTCTGCGGGGGTCACGTTCAAATTGCGCCCCTGCACGACCACGGCCTTGATCTTGCCGTTCTTCGCGTCATCCATGAACTGCGAATACGGAACACCTTCCGGGACACGGGGCTTATCGAACTGCTTGAACACCGTAAACAGCACCAGTGCGATTACCAACCACACTGCTGCTTTCGAAAACATATTGTTGTTCAAGGCACCACTCCTTCACTGATATCGCCGGCCCCACCGAACATCAAGGCTATCCGACGCATTCTAATCCACTCCGACATCGCCTGCCATAGACAACTGCCTGCGAAAACAAATCGCAACAATTTTGTCTCCGACACGAGAAACCGCTTTCGCATCATAGTCTTGGAAAACGCTGCACGGTCCGGCAAGACCGGCCAGGCTAGCTGCCGACGTGTTTGAGTCGCTTCCCCAAAATAAACGTTTCGGAGGATTTGTCCCGTGACGCCTTCGGCTTGCGTGGCGCGACCGATTTGAACTGGTGCTTGAACTTTTCGATGATCTGGCTGTAGCCGCTGCCGTGAAAACACTTCACTAACAGCGCCCCATCCGGCTTCAAATGGTTCTGCGCAAACTCCAGCGCGAGATCGCATACATGCTCGATCCGAGCCGCATCGGCCGATGCGACTCCCGATAAGTTGGGGGCCATATCCGAAAGTACAAGGTCCACTTTTGCGCCACCGAGCAGATTCTCGAGTGCCGCCATCACAGCGTCCTCGCGGAAGTCGCCTTGAATGAACTGTACGCCGGAAATCGCCTCCATCGGCAGCATGTCCAGCGCAACAATCGTGCCGTTCAATGCGGCCACCTCGCGACTTTGGGCCGGCCCCTGCGTGCGATCGCCGGCCTCGCTGCCATCCGGATTCGTCTGAGGCGACGAATCGTCGCTGACCTTGCGCGTCATCGTACCGAAGCGATTGCGCACATATTGGCTCCAGCTCCCCGGTGACGCGCCCAGGTCGACGACGATCTGCCCCGGCTTGATGAGCTTGTCCTGCTCGTCGATTTCCTTCAATTTGTACGCTGCGCGGGCGCGATAGCCCTCTCGCTGCGCCATTTTGACGTAGGGATCATTGATATGATCGTGAAGCCAGGATTGATTCGATCTATTCTTTGCCATGAAACTTTCTTGAATACCCCTGTTTTAGGGGATAATACGCTGCTTTTCCGCCATTCCGGCGACTTACCGTCAGACACGTATTCCATGCCCGCCTTTCTTCTGTCCCCCGCCCAGCGCGCCGATCTCCGTGCGCAAGCACACGCGCTCAAACCCGTCGTCATTGTCGGCGCCGAAGGCTTGACCGAGCCCGTTGTGGCGGAGGTCAAGCGCGCGCTGCAATTTCACCAACTGATTAAGATCCGCGTCTTCGGCGATGAGCGTGAAGCGCGGGTGGAAATTGCCGACTCGCTATGCGATCGGCTGGATGCAGCATTGGTCCAGCATATCGGCAAACTGCTGGTGATTTACCGCCCGTCCGACGATGCAGACGACGATGGTGTTGCTAGCGCAC
>CAWUJR010000395.1:0-4080 GCA_963922375.1 uncultured Robbsia sp. | reverse complement strand
CCCTCGCTTCGTGCGCAGCCGACGCGCCCCGCGGCGCTGTTGCAGCCGCAGCCGACAAAGCGATCGCCTCCCACACGCCACCTTTTGCCGGCGACAACACCCTCCCTGTCACCGCCGCGACCCTCGCATCGGCACTGGTGACGATTACCGGCACCGAGCATGTGATCACTGATCCGCAAGCCACACGCCGCTATCGCACCGGTTATCGCTTCGGCAGCGGCGATGTTCTGGCGGTGGTTCGACCCGGCTCGCTGATCGAACAATGGCAGGTACTCAAAGCGTGCCTGCAAGCCGAGGTGATCGTCATCACGCAGGCGGCCAATACGGGCCTCACCGGCGGATCGACCCCCGATGGCAATGACTACGATCGCCCGATCGTCATCGTCAATACGATGCGCATGGCGACCGTTTACCCGATCGACGATGGCAAACAGGTGATCTGCTTGCCAGGTGCCACGCTCGATCAGCTCGAACGCACATTGAAGCCATTGGGACGCGAACCGCATTCGGTGATCGGTTCATCGTGTCTGGGGGCGTCGGTGTTTGGAGGCGTCTGCAACAATTCGGGCGGCGCGCTGGTGCAACGCGGGCCGGCCTATACGGAGCTGGCGCTGTATGCGCAAGTCGACGCCGCGGGCGAATTGCATCTGGTCAATCATCTGGGTGTCCAGCTCGGCGCGACCGCCGAGGACATCCTCGGACGGCTCGACAAACACCGCTTCAGCGAGGCCGATATTCTGCACAGCCCGGCCGCGGCGTCCGATCGACACTATGCATCGCATGTGCGCGATATCGACGCCGACACCCCTGCACGCTTCAATGCCGATCCACGGCGTCTGCACGAGGCCGCAGGTTCCGCCGGCAAACTGATGGTGTTTGCGCTGCGCCTGGACACGTTCCCGATCGACGAAGGCGCGCAGGTTTTCTATATCGGCACGAATGTCGCGGCCGAATTAACGGAACTGCGCCGCCATATCCTCGGTCGGTTCACCCACCTGCCGATTGCCGGCGAATACCTGCATCGCGACGCGTTCGACATTGCCGAGGTGTACGGCAAGGATACGTTTTTGCTGATCGACCGATTCGGCACCGAACGGCTGCCGATGCTGTTCAACTGGAAAAGCCGCTGCGATGCATTCGTCGAACGGTGCGTGAGCCGATATCGGGAGCGCACGGGTGGTTCGCCGACTTGGGCGAACCACCTGACAGACAAGGCGATGCAAGCGCTGAGTCGCTGCTTTCCCAGTCATCTGCCGCCGAGAATCAAAGCCTACCGGCAACGCTTCGAGCATCATCTGATGCTGAAGGTATCCGCACAAGGCGCGCGGGAAGCCCGCGATTATCTTGAACGCTATTTCGCCGAGGCGAGCGGCGACTTTTTTGCGTGCTCCGATCAGGAAGGCCGCAAAGCGTTTCTGCATCGCTTCGCCGCGGCCGGTGCGGCGGTGCGTTATCGCGCGGTTCACGACCAGGAAGTCGAAGACATTGTCGCGCTCGATATCGCATTGCGCCGCAACGAGCGTGAGTGGACCGAAACACTGCCGAAAGACATCGATCGCGCCCTTATCCTGAAACTTTATTACGGGCATTTCTTTTGCCACGTCTTCCACCAGGACTATATTGTCAGGAAAGGGCAAGACTGCGTCGCGATCGAACATCGGATGTGGGCAGGCCTGGACGCGCGCGGTGCCGAATACCCGGCCGAGCACAATGTTGGCCATCTTTATGCCGCCAAGCCCGCGCTGAACGCGTTTTATCAGCAACTGGATCCGTGCAACTGTTTCAATCCCGGCATCGGTCAGATGTCGAAGTTTGCCCGCTATCGCGAGTCGAGCGAGCCCAGCGAACCGAGTGGCCACCGATCCTCGCAGGCTGTGATAGCGTAAGCGTTTTGGTCAATCCGAAGATAAGGAAGTCACGATGGAGTATAGAAAACTGGGCGGCACCGACGTCGATGTCAGCCTGATCGGGCTCGGCACGATGACCTGGGGCGAACAGAACACCGAGGCCGACGCGCATCAGCAGATCGACTACGCGCTGGCCGAAGGCGTGAATTTGATCGATGCGGCCGAAATGTATCCGGTACCGCCGCGTCCGGAGACGCAGGGAAGGACCGAAGAATACATCGGTACCTGGCTGAATGCGCATCGCAGCGCGCGCGACAAGATCGTGCTGGCGACGAAGATTGCCGGCCCGGCACGTCAGCCGCACAATCCGCGTCACATTCGTGGCGAAAGCAACCAGTTCGATCGTGCGAACCTCGTCGAGGCCGTCGATGGCAGTCTGCGTCGTCTGCAAACGGACTACATCGATCTATATCAGCTTCATTGGCCGGATCGCAGCACGATGACGTTCGGTCGTGGCGCCTATCCTTGGGTCGACGACGCCTACACGGTGCCCATCGAGGAAACCTTGACCGCGCTGGCCGAATTGGTGAAAGCAGGCAAGATCCGTCACATCGGCGTGTCGAATGAGACGCCGTGGGGAGTGGGTCAATTTTTGAAGGCGGCAGAAAAGCTCGGCTTACCGAAAATCGTCAGCATTCAGAATCCGTACAGCCTGGTGAATCGCACGTTCGAGGCCGGACTGTCCGAGTTCACGCATAAGGAAGGCGTTGGCTTGCTCGCGTATTCGCCACTCGCCTTTGGCTGGTTATCCGGTAAGTACGAGGGGGGTGCCCGTCCGACCGGTGCACGTATCACGCTGTTCGAACGCTTTCAGCGCTACAGCAAGCCGCAGTCGGTCGCCGCAATCAGCAGCTACGTCGCCCTGGCCAAACGCCATGGACTGACACCCACGCAATTGGCGCTGGCTTTCGTAAACGGGCGTCCATTCATGACCAGCAATCTGATCGGCGCAACGACGATGGCGCAATTGAAGGAAAATATCGACAGCGTGAACGTCACGCTGAGCGACGACATCCTTGTCGAAATCGACGCATTGCACGAGAAGCAGCCGAACCCGGCACCCTGAACACGGCACGCGCAGTCGTTCAATCGAGGCGGGGAACCCCCGCCTATGCGCTATGATGCGCCTATATTGTCTTTTGCCGCATACGCAGGCATCCCGCTGGAGAATGAATTGGCCTCACCCCAGGAAAGCGTCAGCATGGCGTTGTTTTGCGACTTCGAAAACGTCGCACTCGGCGTTCGTGACGCAAACTACGAAAAATTCGACATTAAGCCGGTACTCGAGCGGCTGCTGCTCAAAGGCAGCATCGTCGTCAAGAAGGCTTATTGCGACTGGGATCGTTATAAGGGCTTCAAAGCGGCCATGCACGAAGCGAGCTTCGAACTGATCGAAATTCCGCACGTCCGGCAGTCCGGCAAGAACTCGGCAGACATTCGTCTGGTCGTGGACGCATTGGACCTCTGCTATACGAAACTGCATGTGGACACCTTCGTGATCATCAGCGGCGACTCGGATTTTTCGCCGTTGGTGTCGAAACTGCGTGAAAACGCAAAAAAGGTGATTGGCGTCGGCGTGAAGAACTCCACGTCGGACCTGCTGGTCGCGAATTGCGACGAATTTATTTTTTACGACGATCTGGTGCGCGAGCAGCAACGCGCGATCGCCAAGCGCGAAGCCCGGGAAGCGCGCGAGGCGCGCGAGTCGAAGAATGCCGCCAATGTTGCCGAGAGCGCGAATGCGAATGCAGGCGCCAAACGCTCGGCCGAGGACGACAAACAAACGAATACCGAGATTGAAGCACGCAAGGCCAAAGCGTTCGCGATCGCCGTCGAAACCTTTGATGCCCTTGTCGCGGAGCGTGGCGACAGCGGCAAGATCTGGGCGTCGATCCTGAAAAACGCGATCAAGCGACGCAAGCCGGACTTCAACGAGTCCTACTATGGCTTCCGTGCGTTTGGCAGCTTGCTGGATGAAGCGCAAGCCCGCGGTCTGCTCGAAGTCGGCCGGGACGAAAAATCCGGCGCCTTTGTCTATCGCAGCGCGCAATCGGGCAACACCGACGTCAATAGCGTCATCGACGCGGCACTGCCGGCCGTGAACAGCGATGCAGTACGCCAGGACGCCGTCAACATCAGCACCGGCGCCAGCACCAACGCTGGCACCGGCGCT
>CAWUJR010000394.1:0-4082 GCA_963922375.1 uncultured Robbsia sp. | reverse complement strand
GTCCGGCAGCGCCGCGTCGCTTGCAGGCACCGACAATATCGACGATCGAACCGATGCTTGCGGGAAGCGGATGTCCAACTGCCGGCAAAATGACGAGGCCCAGGCACCACCGGCCAGTACGACCGTTCGCGTACGGATCGTGCCGGACTCGGTGACCACACCGCTGACCCGACCTGCCGAGATATCGAGTCCACGTGCGGCACACATTTGATGGACGGTCCCCCCCGCTCTCATCACGCCACGCGCAATCATCGGCGCAGCAGAGGCCGGATCGGCAATACCATCCGACGGGGAGAAAACGCCGCCCTTCCAGCGCTTCCCGGTGGCACGCCCGTATTCCTCCGCCTCCGCGCTACTCAGCATATGGGTGGTCACGCCGACGCCGCGGGCAAAGTCACGCCATCGAGCCCAGCCCCCGATCTCGGCCTCATTATTACTGAGATACAGCAGGCCGCAGCGACGAAACCCCACATCCTCACCCAACTCGGTTGCGAGGTTTTCCCACAAGCGCAGGCTCGTGGTCGAAATCGGCAGTTCGCGTGCATCTCGATTCTGCTGCCGGCACCACCCCCAGTTGCGGCTGGATTGCTCAGCGCCGATGCGTCCCTTTTCGACCAGCGCCACGCTCACGCCCCGACGGGCGAGGTAATACGCGGTACAGACGCCGACGATGCCACCCCCGATCACGACGACGTCCGCTTCACGCGGCACTGCGGCGTTCGTTTCGATGCTGAGAAGCGGTGCAGACATGCCATTTCCTTATGAACAAAGCTGACGGTAACGCGAACCGAAATGGCGATCATGGATCGCGCACGCGTGAACTATCGCATCCCGCCCGGCGCGCGGATAGGAAGATCCTCTTATCGCCCCTAGGGTAAGTCCCCGGAAGCAAACGCAAGCCATCGCACGAAAAACATTCACAAGCCATTGTTTTTTCAATGTTTTCAATATATGGGACGGCATCGATTGTTTTTGACTGGTATTAAAGTGGTCATATAATGAGCCGTCCATCCGACAGTGACTGCTCTCTCTTATGGACCACCGCTGGCACCATCTCACGCCCGATGTCACAAGCGATACGCCGCTTTATATGCAACTCGCGACGCGTTTGAAAGCAGCCATTCACGGCGGGGTATGGTCGGCGGGAGAAGCATTACCGTCGGAAAGAGTGCTGTCTGAAGGAGTCGGGGTATCGCGGATCACGGCGCGCAAGGCCATTGCGCTTCTCGCAGAGGAAGGCCTGATCCGACGCGAGCGCGGCGCGGGAAGTTTCATCACGCCGCGCGTGGAAGACGCGCTGTCCCGACTGACCGGTTTCACCGACCGCATGGCCCAGCGTGGATTTGCGTCGGACTCTGTGTGGCTGGCGCGCGAAATACGCGTCGCTAATCGAGATGAAAGTGTCAAGCTGGGCTTGCCGCCAGGCGCACAAGTCAGCAGTTTGCGGCGCCTGCGACGTGGCGACGGGATTGTGATGGCAGTCGAACACTCCGCGCTGCCGGTGTCTATCGTCCCGGCACCGCAGGAGGTAGGCGCGTCGCTCTATCAATACCTTGATGAGCGCGGCAACGCAGTGGTAAAGGCGCGGCAGCATTTTCGCGCGGTCAATGCAGACGCGGAAATTGCAGGGTTGATGGGCGTGCCCCCAGGAGCGGCATTGCTGGTAATCATGCGTATCGGTTACTCCGCGCAGCAACGGGCGGTCGAACTGACGAACACGTTTTGTCGCGACGATTATTACGATTTCGTCGTCGAGTTGCATCGCTAGTCGTTGCGCGTACGGGTTTGAGCTGAATGTTGTGTGTTGTTGTGTGGTTTTGCCTGCCCAGCGCTTCGAATCTGATCAGCACTACTCAAAAAAGGGAAAGCCGATGTCGAAAATGCTCGAGGAAGCGCTCGCATCCGCAGACGTGGTGGCCACGCAGCTCGCTGATATCTCTGAAATCGAAGCACTGGCAAAAGGCATTGCCGGGCACGCGCATCATGTCGTGTTGACGGTGGCGCGCGGCAGTTCGGATCATGCGGCCAGCTATTTTGCGAGTTTGGTGATGAGCCGAATCGGCGTTCCGGTAGCGTCGTTACCGATGTCTGTCGCGACGCTGCAGCAAGCGCCGCTGCGCGTGTCGGGGCAGTTGGCCATTGCCTTCTCCCAGTCAGGGAGAAGCCCTGATTTGATCGGTACGATGCAGGCCTTGCGTGATGCGCGCGCATTGACGGTCGCCGTGGTCAATGCGCCGGAATCGCCATTGGCGCAAGCCTGCGAATGGGAACTGCCGCTGCGCGCCGGACCTGAACTGAGCGTCGCGGCAACCAAGAGCTATATCGCGATGCTGTCTCTGTCGGCTATTGTTATCGCGCATGTGCAACAGGACGACCTGTTATTGGCGGCGCTGACACGGTTACCCGATGCATTGCGTGCAGCCGGCCGACTCGACTGGACGCCGGCGACCGCGCTGCTGCGCGATGCCGACCGTATGATGGTCATCGGCCGCGGCTCCGGCCTCGCGATTGCACAAGAGGCGGCGCTCAAACTCAAGGAGACCTCCGGAATTCAAGCGGAAGCGTTCTCCAGCGCCGAAGTACGGCACGGACCAATGGAATTGATCGGCCGCGACTATCCGCTGCTGGTGTTTGCACTACGTGGACCGGAGCAAGGCGGCTTGATTCAGCTGGCCCGGGACATGAGAACACGCGGCGCGAACGTGTTGCTGGCTGCACCCGCCGACATCGACGATGCGGATTTGCCGCTGACCGTGACGGATCATCCATCCCTGGACCCGATCGCCGCGATCCTGACTTTCTATGTCATGGCCGCCGCGCTGGCCCACGCCCGCGGACGCGATCCCGACACGCCGCGCCATCTGCAGAAAGTCACCCAGACCTACTGAGTCGCCTATTTGATGCGTAACCAGCGAGACGAGCAATGCGCCGAGACGAGGAAGCTGCACTGAATCAGTCAACCGATCCGAGCCTGCGGACGAACGATATTGTGCTGACCGCGCCGTTGACCGGCACGGTGGTGCCACTGGCCGCCGTGCCGGACCCGGTTTTCGCAGACGGTTTGTTCGGCGATGGCATCGGCATGGATCCGCTGCTCGGCGAGCTTCGCGCACCGTGCGATGGCATCGTCATGCATGTCGCCCGCACGAGCCACGCTGCCACGTTGCGCACGCCGCAGGGTGCAGAGATCCTGCTGCATATCGGCATCGATACGGTCGAGCTGGGCGGCAACGGTTTCGCCGCAAAGGTTCAGGAGGGCGATACGGTGCAGACCGGCGACCTGCTGATCGCATTCAACATCGACGACGTCGCACGTTCTGCACACAGTCTGGTATCCGTCATCGCCATCGCCAACAGCGACGCGTTCGAGATTGTGCAGCGTGCAGCTGGCGGTGTCCTGCAGATCGGCGAGGGGCCGTTGCTGGTCCTGCGCGCGATGGACCCGCAACGGCCGAGCGTGGTGCCGGCCGAGGCGATTGCAGCGCCGACGGCGTTGCCGACCCCATTGCCAGCGTCTTCGCAGACGTTATCGCCCACGCTTCAGCCAGCATCGTTCGATCGTCCCGGTCAACCGTCATACCCGACGACGTATTCGCAGACGCGAACCCTAACGCTGTCGCAACACGGTGGCTTGCATGCAAGGCCGGCCGCCCGCGCAAGGCAAGCGGCGCGTCCGTTCGACGCACGAGTTGTCGTGCAACATGCGGCGCGCGAGACGTCGGTGGATAGCGTGGTGGGATTATTGGGCTTGGGTGCGACGCAAGGCGCGACGCTGACGCTGCACGCCAGTGGACCGCAAGCGCTCGCCGCGATCGAGGCCGTCGCTCAAACGCTATCAGGCGACGACGCAGGGAACGAAAAGCGCAGCGACGCAATACTGGCACCTACGACACGTGCGCCAGCAGCCGCGCCGTCGCCCGAGCATACCGATACCGATGGGCCGCATGCGCATCGGCCGCTATTGCAAGGTGTGTGTGCGTCTCCCGGCATCGCGGTGGGCGTGTTGGTGCACTGGGCGCAGGACGAGATTGCGGCACCCGAATTCGGGCACGGCGATGCAGCACAGGAACGCGCGGCACTGG
>CAWUJR010000393.1:0-4085 GCA_963922375.1 uncultured Robbsia sp. | reverse complement strand
CTGCCCGAGGAACGGGCATGGCCATTCGCTGCCGGGCGTTCGGCAGGGCCCGTCTTGCGCCAGCGCGGTGTCGCCCTCGACGTCAATGTCCAATAGGGTAGCCATGGAAAGATCGGTAAGTTATTGCTCCGGCAAAGGGCGGTGTGGCGCCATTTTGGTGCGACGCGCAGGAACCATACGTCTGAGATCGTCCATCAGGTCATTATTTCCCCAAATGCGGGAGCAATAGCGCGAAAAAATCCGGCCTAAACCTTGCTTTTCACGACACTGCCGTGAAAATTATCTAGCCGAGGTTAGCCCATGTCGAATCCGCAAGAAATCGTCGATCTGACGCATTACGTCAGAAAACTGGCCAATAATAAGATTTCGGATATTAACGACATCAACAGAGAGACGACTTTCCTGTCGTTGAATGCACTGATTGAAGCGGCACGCGCCGGAGAGGCCGGAAAAGGCTTTGCGGTGGTCGCGAATCAGGTCAAGCACGTATCGGCGCGTATCGCCGACATTACGTCGGTCCTGAATAAGGAGTTGGCCGGCTCGCTGAGCAAGTTGACCGACCTGGGCGACAGTATGATCGCGCGGTTGAGCGCTTATGACGGACAACGGGGCACGGACCTCGCGTTAAACATGATCGATATCGTCGATCGCAATCTCTACGAGCGTTCCTGCGACGTTCGCTGGTGGGCGACGGATTCGGCAGTCGTCGACTGTCTGGCGAGCGGCGACGCCAACGCACAGCGTTATGCATCAAAACGCCTGTCGGTGATTCTCGATAGCTACACCGTGTATTGCGATCTGTGGATCGTCGACGCGTCGGGGAAGGTGGTGGCGAACGGGCGTCCCGGCAACTATTCCGTGACCGGAAAGAGCGTCGCCGACGCACGCTGGTTCAAAGATGCGATGAGGACCGCCTCCGGTGCGGAATATGTCGCCGGCGACGTGGAGGCCATGCCGTTGCTGCGTCAGGCGCAGGTTGCCACCTATGCCACTGCCATTCGCGAAAATGGCGATGCGAACGGGCGCCCGCTCGGCGCGTTGGTCGTGTTCTTCGATTGGGCACCGCAAGCAGCGGCGGTCGTGAAAGGGGTGCGGCTCACGCAAGAAGAATGGTCGCGCACGCGCTGCCTGATCGTGGACTCGTCATTTCGCGTGCTTGCCAGTTCCGATGAAAAAGGCGTGCTG
Organism: uncultured Robbsia sp.; assembly: GCA_963922375.1. GTDB lineage: Bacteria > Pseudomonadota > Gammaproteobacteria > Burkholderiales > Burkholderiaceae > Robbsia. The sequence continues at coordinate 2,900 of CAWUJR010000393.1, read as the reverse complement.
ACCGAGCAGATGCCACTGAATGTCGAAGGCAAGTCCAGTGGCTTTTACCGAATGTCGGACGGCCGAACGGTCTCGTTCGCGGCGACGCCCGGCTATGAGAGCTATCGGGGCCTGGGTTGGTACGGTGTGATCGTGCAGCAGCCGCCGGCGCAAGCCTGATCGGTAACGGACGTCCGCACCGGCGCGCACGGCGTTCGGCGCGGCTTCCGATGATGGCATCGCTGCCCTATCGCTAGCGAGCAGGCGAGGGAGGGAGGTCTGCCGACGTGCTCAGTCGATCCCGTGGAACACCGCATCGTCGGGACCGATATAGGCGGGCGATTTCCAGCTGGCATCGCGCATCGAGTGGCGCACCTGATTTTCCACGCCCATCAGCGTCGCAAAGATCGCCATCCGCACCGGAATACCATTATCGGTCTGGCGGAAGATCGCCAGACGCGAATCATGATTCAGATCCGTGCTCAAGTCGTTCGCGCCAGGGCGGCCGTCGCGGGGCAGCGGATGCATGATCAAGGTGTCCGGACCACAGACCGTGTCCACCAGCGCCTGATTGATCTGGAAGTCGGGCGTATAGCCTTCAAACGACTCGTCAGCGAAACGCTCTTTCTGAATCCGCGTCGCATAGACGACATCGGCACCTTGCAAGCCTTGACGCAGATCGGTCGTCTGAATCACCGTATGATCGCGCGCGCCGAGTTGCTCGACGATATAGGACGGCATTTCGAGCGACGGCGGCGACACCAGCGTGAATGTCAGGTTTTTGTACAGCGCCAGCAACTTGCTCAGCGAGTGCACGGTACGGCCGTACTTCAGGTCGCCGACCATGGCGATGTGTGCCCCGTCGACGATCTTGCCGAGCCGCGAGAATTCGCGCTGAATCGTGTACAGATCGAGCAGCGCCTGACTCGGATGTTCACCCGGGCCATCACCGGCGTTGATGACCGGAATATTGGTTGCACGCGCGAACTCGGCAACTGAGCCCTGATCCGGATGCCGTACCACCAATGCATCCACATAGCCGCTCATCACGCGACTCGTGTCGTAGATCGACTCGCCCTTTGCCATCGACGAGAACGTGAAGCCGGTCGTGTCGCAAACGGACCCACCCAGACGGCAGAACGCCGCGCCGAAACTCACGCGGGTCCGCGTACTGGCTTCGAAGAAGAGGTTACCAAGCACCGCGCCTTCCAAAACGCGGCTGATCTTCTGGCGGCGCGCGATCGGTTGCATCAAGTCGGCGACACGGAACAAGTCCTCTGCCGATTCCCGGCTGAATTGATCGACCGATAACAGCTGCGGACGGCCTTCGAATTGAATTTTGCCGATGCCCGCCGATGTCGGCAGGTATGCGCTTTGCGTAAGGTCGCCTGCTTCGGGTTGGCGGGCGACGATTTCGCTGACGAAGCGCTCGACGATTTCCGGCATCGACCGCGATTCCGCCGATTCGTCCGGCAGCAGCCAGGTATCCAACGCACGACGCGTCACCCCGATACGACTGGCGAACGCTTCGCGCGTCATATTCAAACGACGCATCGCGTCACGAAGGAAGGTTTGCTGTGGGACGCTCATGCGATCGGCTCCGATAATGTACGCGATGCGTATATTAGTCGATTCCGGCGAGAGGTCAAGTCATTCCGCTGACGGCTTCTCGCGGCGCAGGGACCGTCCTGGCGACTAGAGCAGTTTGCCCGGATTCATGATGCCATTTGGATCGAACAGTGCTTTGACGCCCGCCATCAGGCGTCGTTCTAGCGGCGACTTGTACTGCGCAAAATGGTGACGTTTCAGTTGGCCGATGCCATGTTCGGCGCTGATACTGCCGCCGAAACGCATCACCTCATCGAGCACCGCGTCGGTGATCGCCTCGCCGGCGGTCTGGCCCGATGGACCGGCCGTCGGCGACAGCGGTAACGAGAAAAAGGGGGGCGGCGTACCGGCCGGCCGCGAGACGTTATAGTGCAGATTGCCATCGCCGAAATGCCCGAAGACGAATAGTCGCGCGCCAGGCAGCACCGCTTCCACCCGCTTTTGCGCGGCGATCATGAAGGCCGGCATCGATTCGATCGGCACCGACACATCGTGTTTCAGATGGGGGCCGTCGATGCGCTGCGCCTCCGAAATTTCTTCGCGCAACCGCCAGATCGATTCGAGTTGGGCTAGCGAGGCGGAGACGATGGCATCGGTGCACAGCGCCCGTTCGAGCGCGTCGCCGATGACCTGTTCGACCAGCGCTGTCAGCGCTGCCTCGTCGACGGTGTCGGCCAGTTCGATCAACACATAGCCGGGATGCGGCGCATCGAACGGCAAGCGCAGCCCATCGACATGGCGCAATACCAATTCGACGCAATCATGCGTGAAGTATTCGAATGCCTGCACGCGTTGCCCACATTGTGCAAATAGCAGCGAATACAGCTCCAGCGACTGCTGCGGCGAGTCGACCGCCGCCAGCACGACCGTGCGTACGCCGTTGCGCGGAAATAGCCGCAGCGATGCGGCAGTGATGATGCCGAGTGTGCCTTCGGCCCCGATCAGCAACTGCTTCAGATCGTAGCCCGTGTTGTCTTTGCGCAGCGTGCGCAGTCCTTCGAAGATTTCGCCGTTCGGCAAGACGGCTTCGACGCCGAGCACCAGTTCGCGCGTCATGCCGTATCGGACCACATTGACACCGCCGGCATTCGTCGACAAATTGCCGCCGAGTTGGCACGACCCCTCCGCCGCCAGGCTCAACGGCAGCAGGCGGTCGGCGTTCTCGGCGGCTGCCTGCAAGTCCTGCAGCACACAGCCGGCTTCCGCGATCACGACATTGGCGATCGTGTCGACGCTGCGAATCGCGTTCATTCGATCGAGGCTCAGGATCACGCTAAGCGGCTGGCCCTCGCGGTGTGGTTCGGGCGTCGCGC
>CAWUJR010000392.1:0-4086 GCA_963922375.1 uncultured Robbsia sp. | reverse complement strand
GCGGCTACGCGGCCAGGGGGTGGGGGGGGGGGCGGCGGGACGGGGCGGGAAGGACGCGGGTCTCGTGCGCCGTGGCGCTTTGACGCGCGCCCCGCTCTGCATTTCCCGTTGCGCGCTGCCTCGCACTTCTCCGTATCTTCTTTTTACCGCTTTCCGACCGACGCCATGCGCCAACTTGTCTTCGACACTGAAACCACCGGCCTGAACCCCCGTACCGGGGATCGCATCATTGAAATTGGTGCGGTTGAGTTGATCAACCGACGCCTGACCGGCAACAATTTGCATATTTACGTGAATCCGGAACGCGACAGCGATCCGGGCGCACTGGCCGTACACGGCCTGACGACGGAATTTCTGTCGGACAAGCCCAAGTTCGCCGAAATCGCCGATCGATTGTGCGACTACATCAACGGCGCCGATCTGATCATCCATAACGCACCGTTCGACATCGGCTTCATGGAAGCCGAGTTCAAACTGCTAAAGCGCCCCCCGTTCGTGCAACATTGCGGCACGATCATCGATACGCTCGCGCAAGCGAAGGCCGTGTTCCCCGGCAAGCGCAATTCGCTGGACGCGCTGTGCGATCGCTTCGGTATCAGCAATGCGCACCGCACCTTGCACGGCGCGCTGCTCGACTCGGAATTGCTCGCCGAGGTGTATCTGTCGCTCACGCGCGGCCAAGAAAGCCTGGTGATCGAAGAAGAGGAACACAGCTTCGATGCGCGCACCGGACAAACGAGCGGGGCGGCGATGTCGTTCCAGTCGCTGACGCTGCCGGTCTTGCTCGCGGCAGACGACGAGCTGGCGGAGCACGAACGCGTGCTGAAGGATCTGGACAAGGCATCCAAAGGCAAGTGCATCTGGATGACCGTACCAACGCCGGACGACACGACGGTCGAAAGCGCGAGTTAGGAGTAGACGCGGAAGGCAGCGCGCCTTCTTGTTCTTTTCTGCAAAAAGGACTTTACGAGTCGAAAAACCTCTGCCATAATTTGCGCCTTCCTCGGGTGGTTAGCTCAGCGGTAGAGCACTGCCTTCACACGGCAGGGGTCACAGGTTCGAACCCTGTACTACCCACCAGATTTGCGGTAGCGAGTAAAAGTACCGCAGAAATAAGGCCTTACGACGCAAGTCGTAGGGCCTTTTTCTTTTTGCGCGGCGGGTGCCGTTTGCAGCGTGCCCCGTATGCACATGCCTCCGCTCGATCCCTGACGCCATACGTGCCTGGCTTATCACTTAGCGGCCAAGCAAACAAAACAGCGTACCTTCCGTTCAAACGTCACAATGACAAACGGCCAGCCATGAGGGACCAGCCGCTTGCTTGACACCGTTCGCTCGGACGCTGCCTGGCACAGCAGCCCGTCAGAAATTAATCACTGACCTCAGCGCCGCGACAAATACATTCCCGTTCGCGTTACTGCCGCCCGGGTGCTGGATGTACTGCAGGTCCGGCTGCAAGGTGACCGATTTCAACGGCTTGAAGCTGTAATAAAGCTCGGTCACGTATTCATAGCTATAGCCGACCGGCGACGTATCGTCCGGGTGGTCAGCGTTATACGCCTCTTGGTATTCCGCTTCTCGACTGCTGGTATGCGTCGCAGCAAAGGCAATACCTACCTTGCTCCCAGCCTGATGGAATGGATTCGAGTATTCCGCCTGCGCGGTGATCTGCCGATCCAATGTGGAGGTCGCGCGGTCGCCGGCCACCGCCCGCAGGCCCACGGTCAGGCCTTCCTGGCCGTCGGTACCGGTGACCTGCTGCGAGAAGGCCACCCACGCGTTGTAGCTTTCGCCCGATTGCCGCGCCTTCGCGCCGGTGGCGGCAAGGCTATTGCCATTCACATCGGTGGTGAGATCCGGCATGCCGCCGGTGTTGTACATGACGCCCACGCGATAGCTACCGCTATAGCCGTTAATCTTTGGGGTCCAGCCGAATTCAAGTGGCAGCACCACCCCATCGGTGCCATGTGGGCTCATCGGCGTCCATGCACTGTGGCGCTCCCACGTCGATTCATAATACGTCGGGTTCTGCTGATAGACGCCGAATTTCAAATACGTGGTCGACGTCATATTCCATTTCGCCCGGGCCATCCAGACGCTGCCCGGCCAGCTCATCCAATAGCTGCCGTAGAGATTCGGTCCCTGCGATCCGCAAAACGACAAGTTGATGAAGTCGCAATTCGCCAAATCGAAGTCGCCGCCTTCGCTGTCGCGACCGGCAGCCAGTTCGAATCGATCGTTATCAAACGACTTCTCCAACACCAACTTGGTCAGCCAGACGGTTTGCCCGCGCCCGTAGATTTCCTGTGTCTGCTGACTCGTTCCCAAGTTCGCATCGGTGTCCAGGCTTCGCCCATTGCGATCGGTCATGATGAAGGAAAAGGTCGTGCCTTTGATGCCCCACAGTTTTTCCAGATTCATCGTGACGCCCGTCTCGATTTGCCCGGTCGACCGCGTCAGACGATCGTCGCCGCCCGAGAAATTGTGCGCAGCCTCATTCGTATAGCTGAAATCGAAGTCGATGCCCTTGTCGGCCAATCGCGTGCGCTCACCGCCCCAGTCGCCCAGCAGGTAAGGACGATCGTAAAGCGAATCGGCATAGCCGACAGACGATAGACCCATGCCAAGCAAGCCCAGAATACAGATGGCGCTACGATGGCGCCCGCGATAGAACACAGCCATAAAAGTTCTCAGTAAATTGTCGACGCGTGCGGCATCTCGCCGCAAGACCTGCCAGTAAGGCTAACGTGTTTTTTATGTTTGTGCAGACAACTGAACCCGACAGACTCGGGAACGGCCCCGGTATGCCCGTAACACGCGCGGTCGGCAGCCTCTCACCGCTGGCGTAAAATAGGCAAATGCATACCGCCGACCTGTTCGAATCGCTGGAGTCCCCGCTACCGCCCGTCGAGACGCTCGGCCCGGCATCCTGGCTGTTGCGCGGCTTCGCACTGCCGTATGTGGAGGCGGTGTTGCCGTTGGTCGATGTGATCGCGGACGATGCGCCGTTCAGGCGGATGGTGACGCGTGGCGGCTATACGATGTCCGTTGCACTGACCAACTGCGGCACGCTCGGCTGGGTGTCCGACCGTCACGGGTACCGCTACACCGCGATTGATCCGCAAACGCAACGGCCCTGGCCCCCGATGCCTACACCCTTCAGCGATCTGGCACGTGCGGCTGCGGCGGCAACCGGTTTCGCCGACTTTGCACCGGACGCGTGCCTGATCAATCGCTACCTGCCCGGTACGAAGATGTCGCTGCATCAGGACCGCGACGAGCGCGATATGGCTTCCCCGATCGTGTCGGTGTCATTGGGGGTGCCGGCGATCTTCCAGTTCGGCGGTGCCGAACGCTCGGACAAGACCATGCGCGTACCGCTGTTTCACGGCGATGTTGTCGTCTGGGGCGGGGTCGACCGCCTCCGCTTTCACGGCATCTTGCCTTTGAAGACGGCCCATCATGCGCTGCTCGGCGAGCAACGCCTGAATCTCACCTTCCGCAAAGCCGCCTGACGCTGTGGCGACCGTTTGAGAGCGCAACGACCGCTTGGCGTCGTCGCCAGAGGTTATCGCGGCCCCCGTGACGCTCCCCCATCGCACGCTGTTCACCGTCGTTGACCAAAGTTTCTAATTGTTGACAATTCAAACGGTTAGCACACCACGCTGACGATGGTACGCTTGGCGACTCTCGGATTCCGTCAGACGTTCGTTCTGCCTTACCTCGCCCGATTTCATGCGTCGACACGACCTCCAGCCCGTTTCCGCCTTGGCGTCCTCTCCTGCCGCCTATAGTGCATTCGCGCTGTGGGGAGCAGCGCTCCTTTACCTGCTGCCGGGCATCGTGGGGCACGCGCCCTGGAAGCAGGACGAAACCTACACCTTCGGCATCATCGATCACTTCCTGCGTACCGGTGACTGGCTCATTCCAATCAACGCCGGTCAGCCGTTCATGGAGAAGCCGCCGCTGTTCATGTGGACGGGCCGCGTCCTGGCGTCGCTGTTTCGTCCCATGCTGCCGTTGCACGACGGCGCGCGACTCGCCACCGCGCTCTTCGGCGGCATCACGCTGGCGTTTTCAGCGCGC
>CAWUJR010000391.1:0-4112 GCA_963922375.1 uncultured Robbsia sp. | reverse complement strand
GTAGCAGCTCCCGCTCGCTCGGCGGGGTTTCGAGCGGCTCTGACGGCTCTGGCGCATGCGTCGCGACGATGCGAGACGCAACGTTCGCGTCCCGATCGGCCGACGAAACGGGTGCACCGAGGCACACTGTGTCGTCCGCTTTCATACGGTTTTCTCGAATGCGGCCAGCGATGAGCAAGCGCCACATTTGCCGCAGCCGGCCTTGATATCGCGTGACGACAGCCCTGCCGACGACAGCAGCGCGGACAGTGGCGTATAGATACTGCGCATGAAGGCTGGCGTCGGCGCGGGATGATCCTCCAGCGGCGTGCCCGAAATCGGCACGAACGGAACGACGAAAGGATAGACGCCGAGCGCAATCAATTTTTCGCTGATCGACACAATGTCCTGAGCGCTGTCGCCCAGCCCGGCGAGGATATAGGTGCTGACCTGCCCGCGCCCGAACACGGCCACCGCCGCCTCGAATGCCGCCATGTAGCGCGCGACCGGCACGCTTGCCTTCCCCGGCATGATGCGTTGCCGCACCTCGGGCGTGACCGCTTCAAGATGCATCCCGAGCGCATCGATACCGGCGGCCCGCATGCGCTCGAACCAGATGTCGTTGTCCGGCGGCTCGCATTGGCCCTGGATCGGCAGGTCGACCGCCGCCTTTACCGCAAACGCACTGTCGCACAACACGGCCGCACCGCGATCGGTGGTATTGGGCGTGCCCGTGGTCATCACCATATGCTTGACGTGATCGAGCAGCACCGCTGCGCGCGCCACTTCGGCCAGTTGCTCCGGCGTCTTATGCGCGATGGTCCGCTTGGCCGCAAGCGATTGTCCGATCGCACAAAACTGGCAGGTCTTGCGCCGACTCTCGTAGCGAATACAGTTCTGCAGGATCGTGGTCGCGAGCACATCGGCGCTGTGCAGCGTGGCGATCTGCGAATACGGTATGCCATCCATCGTCTGCAGCGCGTAGAAACGCGGCTGCCGGGGAAACGAGATCGATGCGATGGGTATCCCATGCCGCAGGAGCCGACTGCTGCCGTCTGCCTGCGGCGCTTCGGCAACGAATGGCGATTGCCACGCGCTGGAGGTATGCACCGGAATCATCACGGTGCGCCCCTCTACGGTCACCGCCTTATGGTCGGACGGTCCGGCACCGCCGCGTCGGCTCTGCGCACCGGCGGTCGGATCCGCAAGCCGCAAACCCAGCGACTGCAACTCGGTCGCCAATGCGTGATCCAACGTCGCCAACGTCGTCGATGTCGCCAATGTGGCAGGCTCATCCAGTGCGCTAGAAAATCGGTCGTTCATGGCGTCCTCTCTGTTCGATAAACGTTCCGGAATCGCGTCACGCGCGCTCAGCCTTCATGCATCGGTTTATGCGATTGGCTGTCGATCGCGAGACTCAGCAGTTCGGGCCGTGCGTAGTGTCCGACCGAGTCCATCATTCGCTTGCGCTTGGTGATCAACGCCATATCCAGATCGGCGATCACCCACCCCTCGCCTTCGGTCAACGGCTCTGCCAGCAGCACGCCCTCGGGCGAGACGATCGCGGTGAAACAACCGCCGCGCATCGGTCGCTGCAATGCGGGGTCGTCGCTGATCGATGCAATCTGCTGCTCGGTGAGCCAGCCTGTTGCATTGATGACGAAACAGCCGGATTCCAATGCGTGATGGCGAATCGTCACCGCCATCTGATCGGCAAAGATCTGGCCAACCAATGAGCCCGGAAACTGGGCGCAATGAATCTCTTCGTGCTGCGTCATCAATGCATAACGCGCCAACGGGTTGTAGTGTTCCCAACATGCCAACGCGCCTACCCGGCCAACGGCCGTGTCGACCACTTTCAGACCACTCGCATCGCCTTGGCCCCAGATCATCCGCTCGTGATACGTCGGCGTGATCTTCCGGCGCTTGAGTCGTATTGCGCCGTCCGCATCGAAGATCACCTGCGTGTTGTACAGCGTGCCATGATCCCGTTCGTTCACCCCCAACACGACCACCACGCCCGCCGCCCGTGCGGCATCGGCGAGCGCATCCGTCGCCGGGCCCGGCACCGGTATCGATCGCTCATAGAGCCGGAGATGATCGCTGCCGATCGCAAACGCCGGCTTGATGAACGAAAAATAGGGGTAATACGGCACCAGCGTCTCGGGGAACACGATGATCTGCACCCCTTTCGCCGCCGCCGCGCGAATTGTTTCGCATACCTTATCGATCGTCCCTGTCGGATGATCGAGGTCCGGCGAAATCTGCACCGCTGCGGCACGAACGATCCGCTTCGATGCCGATGCCGACGCGGATGCGGAGGCCGATGTGCCCGTCATGCGGGAGGGGTCGGACATACGCGCCTCACACGGTCCAGGTGTCGAGAATGAACGCGTTATCGCGGCGATGCAGCAGCACGATATCCAGCACGTCGAGTGGACTGATCGGGCGGATGCCTTCGATCAGCGATGGTTCGCCATGTCCGTACAGCGCTTGCAACGCGAAGCGGCATGCATAGACCTTGCCGCCCTCCTCCATGAACTTCACGATCTGTTTGTTAACCGCGAGATGGCCCGGAAATGCCTCGTCGCCCAGCGTCGGGAAGCCGCGCTGCACACCCAGCGTGACGCCGGGACCGTACAACAGAATCGACGTTTCGAAGCCTTTTCGCTGCAGTCGAGTGGCTTGCAGCATATTGACCAGGCCGATCGACCCTTCGAACGCGACCGTATGAAACGTCACCAACGCTTTCTCACCGGGGTTCGCTTTGACATCCTCGAAAACCTTCTCTTCATAGTTGACGAAAAAATCGCCTGCCTTATGCGCGGCTTTATCGACTGCGGGCATGTGCATCTCCTTCGGGACGTTAAGGGAAAGTCAGCCGACATGAACGCATAAAACATGCGATCAATCCCCGTTCAGGCCATGCATTGACTGCATCGAATTCCATTCAATCACATCGTTTGGACGCGAAATGCGCTACGATAAAGCGTTCGTTAGCAGCTGATGGCAAAGGATTTTTATCGGTTTTTGTCATCATCCAGTCAATCGATCCATACAAAGCGCATCGTGCCGCGACGAACCCGTCAAACCATGTTGGTGCAGTCATGCACGACCGTCATGCAAACGGCGGCGATGGGACGCAAATGTGGTGCGACATTTCACTTTAGGATTCCTCGATATGGTGCATGACCCATCGTGGCAACCACGCTTGAAAAAGCACGATCGCAAGCCGGTCTATCTGGCCATCGCGGACGCGCTGGCGGACGACATCGCGCTCGGCAGGCTGTCCACCGGCCAGCGGTTACCGCCGCAGCGTGAACTGGCGCAGCGGCTCGGCATCGATTTCACGACAGTGGCGCGTGCCTATGGAGAAGCACAACGGCGCGGTCTGATCGAATCGAAAGTGGGCCGCGGCAGTTTCGTCAGCGGTCATCGCCGACCGAGCGTCCCGCGTGCGTTACTGGCTGGTCCGGTCCTTGATATGACGATGAATATGCCGCCGGAGCCGGAGTCCGCACGCGTGCATGAGGCCATGCAGGAAGGCTTCAAGGCGATTGCCAGCGAGATCGATCATTTGACCCGTTATCAGGATTTCGGCGGCTCTTCGCGCGATTGCGAGGCAGGGCGCTTGTGGCTAAGACGTCGCGGCCTCGAAGTGGATGCCTCGCAAGTGATCGTGGTGCCCGGCGCGCAGTGCGCGTTACTGGCCGCACTGACCTCGCTGGCACCACCGGGGTCGTCGATCTGCTGCGAGGAGCTCACGTATCCGGGGATGCGCGCGTTGGCGAAGCAACTGGGCATCCGGCTGATCGGATTACCGACCGACAGCGAAGGCATCGATGCCGTCGCCTTTGCCGGCGCCTGCGCGTCGTACGCGCCAAAGGCGCTGTATTGCGTGCCCACATTGAACAACCCGACCACGCAAACCACCAGCGCGGCGCGCCGACGTGCGCTGGCCGAGGTCGCCCGGCACTACGATGTGCCAATCATTGAAGACGATCCGTACGGGCTGCTGGAAACGCACGCGCCGCCACCGGTCGCCGATTTCGCACCGGAACGCACGATCTACATCGCCGGGCTGTCGAAGACGCTGAGTGCGGGATTGCGTGTCGGCTATATGGTGGCGCCGT
>CAWUJR010000390.1:0-4131 GCA_963922375.1 uncultured Robbsia sp. | reverse complement strand
TTGATCTCCATTGACGTCCAGGGCTGCGGGCAGTTGCGCTGCGACCGTCGTGACCGTCGCGCCCGGTTGCACCTTCTGCAGACCGGCCACGATCACCTTGTCGCCGGCGTTCAGGCCGGAAGTGACCACCCAGTAAGCACCCAATGCCTGAGCGGTGGTGACCTTCTTCTGCTGGACCTTGTTGTTCGCATCCACCACCATGACGTTCGGCGCACCCGTCTGATCGTGCGTGATGCCCTGCATCGGCACGAGCATCGCGTTCGGGTTGTTCGCCTGTTGCAGACGCGCACGAACATACATCCCCGGCAGCAATTCATGCTGCTTGTTCGGGAACACCGCACGGACCGTCGTCGAGCCGGTGTTCTGATCAACGGACACATCGGTGAATTCGAGCGTGCCGGTATCCGGCAACGTGGTGCCGTCACCCAACATCACTTGAACCTTGGAGGCAGCATCGCCTGCGTTCTGCAACTTGCCGGCTTCGATGTTGTGGCGCAGCTGCAACAGCTCATCGCTAGACTGCGTCAAATCGACATACAGCGGCGAGATCTGTTGCACCGTCGCCAGCAGCGTCGAGGCACTTGCCGTCACATACGCGCCTTCGGTCACGACGGCCGTACCGATACGGCCGGAGATCGGTGCGCGCACCGCGCAGTAGCCTAGATTGATCGCAGCGGTCTGCACGGCAGCCTTGCCGGCGGCGACATCGGCTTCATCCGAGCCGAGACTTGCGACCGCGTTGTCGTAGTCCTGTTTACTCACCGCGTTGGCAGCGACCAGCGTCTTGTAGCGCTCGGCTTGTGCCCGGGCGGAGACCACCGTGGCTTCTGCCTTCGCGAGCGTCGCTTTCGCGCTTGCCAGCGTCGCCTGATACGGCGCCGGGTCGATCTGATACAGCAATTGACCGGCTTTGACGTCGCTACCTTGCTTGAAGTAGCGCTTCAAGATAATGCCATCGACCCGCGCCCGTACTTCGGCGACGAGATAGGACGAGGCACGACCCGGCAAGTCGGTATTCACCGCGACGCTGCGCGGTTCGACCGTCACAACCCCCACTTGAACCGGCCCCTGCTGGGGTGCCTGCTGCTTCTCACCGCATGCCGCCAACGCAAGCAGTGCTGCCCCCGAAGCAGCGCAAATAAGACGGTACTTGACCCGATCAACGCGCATGGAACGACCTCTGACAAAAAAGTATCTTGGAAAACTGCTGTTTTATTACGTCACGCTCGCCTTCACCCTGAACCGGACACCCATGGGCGGCGGCGGTCAGGCAAACTCGGCAAGGAAACTGCGATAAACCCGTGAAACACGCCGGAAAGCGAGTCGAAACCGACGAAGACTAACTTAAGTAAAGTCTTAGTTTTCCATCGGAAAAAGGCTTAGGCCAGCTTAAGTGGATGCTATTATATATACATTCAGTATTGAATGTATTACACCGAAATCCCGCTGAACAGCAGTCAGATGGCCGCAGCGGTCAGCATCGATAAAAGTGTTGCCACCCGACCATCGTTGCGATCTTTGCATGAATGCCCTCATCGTTACTTGGCGAGACTACCGTTCGCTACGCCCTCGTCGCCCTCGTCGTCATCAACGAGCCCCTGATCGCTTTCGCAAAAAAGAGTCGCCGACCCCCTACCATGGCCAGACGCACAAAAGAAGAAGCCCTCGAAACCCGCAACTTGATTCTGGATACGGCCGAGCGCATCTTTTCAGAAAATGGAGTGTCGCACACATCGATGGCAGACATTGCGACCGGTGCAAAACTGACACGCGGTGCGATCTACTGGCATTTCAAGAACAAATGTGATCTGTTTACCGCGATGGTCGACCGGGAACTCCTGCCGCTCGATGAGTTGCTGGAGTCGCCGGTCGATGTGCGCGAACCCAATCCGCTGCAACGCTTACGCGCGGTGATCATCGATTGTCTGCGCGACATGGTCCGCAATCCGCGCCGCCGTACGATCATCGAGATCCTCCTCGCGAAATGGGAGCATACGCCGGACATGCAGCCGATCATCGATCGGAAAAAAATCAACGTTCGCTCCAGCATCGAACGGCTGCAGCGTGGTCTGGATAACGCGGTGGCCAAAAATCAGTTGCCGACGCTGCTGGATACGCATCGGGCCGCGTCCTTTCTGCATGCGTTATTGGTGGGCATCATGACCGACGACGTGACGCTGCCCGGTAGCGTGGATATCCTGTCCGAAGCGCCTCGGCTGATCGATGGGTACCTCGACATGCTGCGGTTATCGCCTTCGTTACTGCGGCAACCGGATGTCGCGAACGTCTTGTCGTCGGCCGTCCCGACGCCGCTGCCCGAGTAAGCGTCCGCTCTGCCAGCGTCTGGGAATTTTCGTCGCTACACTAGAGCGATCAGCGCCGTGAGCGTCAACCGTCTGGGCACGAGTATGGACAATATCGATCTGGAAGTACTGCAAATCGCCGCGCGCTGGATCCGCGAAGGACATCGGACGGTGCTGGCGACGGTCGTGCAGACGTGGGGATCCGCGCCACGGCCGGTCGGTTCCATCGCGGCCATTCGAGATGACGGACATCTGGCGGGTTCCGTATCGGGCGGCTGTATAGAAGACGATCTGATCCGTCTGGCATCCGAACGCGCCCTTCCCATCGACCGGCCGCAGGTGACGACCTATGGCGTCAGCGCCGACGAGGCGCAACGCTTCGGGTTGCCATGCGGCGGCACGCTGCGTCTGGTGCTCGAACCATTGGGTGACGCGAGCGCGCTGCCCGCCCTGCTCGATGCGATCGGCTCTGCCCATCTGGTCAACCGTGAGCTGAATTTGCAGACCGGAGAGACGCGACTGCTCCCGGGCAATGCGTCCGGTTTTGTGTTCGACGAGCAGAAACTGGTGACAGTGCACGGATCGTCCTACCGTTTGCTGATCATCGGCGCGGGCCACATGTCGCAGCATCTGGCGGCCATGGCGACGCCGCTCGGCTATCGGGTGATCGTCTGCGACCCGCGTGAAGAGTACACGGCGCAGTGGTCTGTTCCCGGGGTGACGTTGAGCGCCGAGATGCCGGACGACGTGGTGTTATCGATGGGAGTGGACCGCCGCACGGCGATCGTCGCGTTGACGCACGACCCGAAACTGGACGATCTGGCGCTGATCGATGCCCTGCAATCGGACGCATTCTATGTGGGGGCGATCGGCTCTCGCGCAAACCGGGAGAAGCGCTGCGAACGGTTGAAAATGTTCGACTTGAGCGACGCGCAATTGGCACGCATGCGTTGCCCGGTGGGACTGTATCTGGGGGCAAAGACACCGGCAGAAATCGCGGTGTCGATCCTTGCCGAGATGACCGCCGCACGCTATGACGTGCCGGTCATCCAGGGCCATGCGATGCGCTCCCGACATGCGGAGCGCCTCTCACTGCGACATTACACCGCAGCCAACCCTTATTGATGCGGGAAAACGAAACGCGCGCGGGCATGGCCCTGCGCGCCGACGTCGACCGCACGGCTGACATCGTGCCCGGCATAGCTCGCCCTCACGGTGTAGTGGCCCGGCTTGATCCGCACCAGCATATACGGTCCTTGTGCCGAGGTTTCCAGCAAATGCGTCCCCTTCGCGTCCGAGATCGTGACAGCGACGTCCGACACGAAATTCTTGTCGCCGCCGATGAATTCCAGCGATAACGGCCAATGCGCGGCCGCCTTCTTGATCGCCTTCGACTCGTCCTGACCCACGCCGCCGGAGAGGAATTGCACATCGCCTTGCTGCGCCGCCGCTGGCAACGCGCTATCGTCCGTCGTCTGCGCGCTGGCCGAACCGGCGCCAAGCGCGAGGGCCGTCGTCAAGAACGCGGCGCTGGTGATCTGCAATAACTGCTTCCTGATTCGACTATCCATACGATCTTTCTCCTTCTTTTTTTATCAGATCCTTACGAACCCAGATCCACCGGTACGAAGATCTGCGAATCGTCACGCTGAATCAGCAGCGCGACACTGTTGCCGGCATGGGCGATACGGTCACGCAACTGGTCGGCGCTACTGACAGCCTGCCCGTTGATCGACAAAATCACGTCGCCCGCCTGAATGCCGGCGTTCTCGGCAGCACCGGTCACCTGCTCGACCAGCAAACCGCCGGTCACATCGGCCTGGCTCCG
>CAWUJR010000389.1:0-4133 GCA_963922375.1 uncultured Robbsia sp. | reverse complement strand
TGCGGCACGGGCGGCGTCGCGTACGGCGCAGAGGGCGGGGCCGTCGATCGGCTCGGCGACGTCGGCGATGTTCTCGCGTGTCGGAAAACCCGACAGGGCGGTTTCGGGAAACACGATCAATTGGGTGCCCCCGGCCACATCGGCGGCGCGGATCGTGTCGATCACCAACCGGGTGTTGTGGGCCGTCTCGCTGTCGCGTAAGGGCAATTGCGCCAATTCAACCTGCATGAATCTGTCTCCTTCTGTATTCGCTTGTTGTCACGTTTTTACGCTGCGGCGATTTCGTCCGAGCTATTATCGAGCCATTATTTTTGTCCAGAAATCCCCCTCCAGGGGTAACTCTGAAGGAGGAGACCGCGATGGAACTTGAATGGCGTGATCTGGCGTTTCACCGCGAAATCGGTACGGTGATCGACGCGTTGGACGGGCCGTCGTTCTGGACGCGGCTCACGCGGGTGCTCGAACGTCATGTCGCTTTCGACAGCTGGGTGGCGCTGCGCTTCGCGCCGAACCAGCGCCCGGCCGTCTGCGCGGAGCAGGCCATGCCGGACGGCAAGATCGATTTGATGTTTCAGGACTATCTGGCCGCCCTCTATCTGCTCGATCCGTTCTACCTGGCAGCGATGGAGCAGCGGCCGTCCGGGTTCTATACGCTGTCCGATGTGGCGCCGGACAATTTTCGGATGACCGAGTACTACCAGCGGTATTTCCGCAAGAACATCGTCGGCGATGAAGTGCAGTTCAATGTCGTCATCGACGCGCGTCATACGTTGGGGCTGTCGCTCGGGGCGACGCGACGCTTCACCGATCGCGAACTCGCCCTGCTGACGCTCTATGCACCGTGGGTGCTGTCATTGATCAAGCAGCGTCTGCGCCATGAGCCCTTCGGCGAGCAGCCGGCGGGGCCGGCCCCGAATGCGAACCTTGCCGTGACAGCGGGTTTCCGGGAAGTGCCGGACAAGGGTGCCTACGGCACGCTGACCGTGCGCGAGACCGAGGTGGCCATGCTGTCACTGAGCGGCTTCTCGTCGCGCGCGATCGCCGAGAAGCTGGCGATCTCGTTCGAGACGGTACGCGCGCACAAGAAGCATATCTACGCGAAACTCGGCATCAACTCGCAGTCCGAGCTGTTCGCGCTGTTTTACGATCCGACCTGAGCGCGTACTGGCTTACAGGAATGTAATCAGGTCTTTTTCGCCAAGGCGCGATTTCGGCAGCTTCGCGTTGAAATCGGTCTCGCTGCGATACCCGAGGCTCACGACCACGACGCTGGTATAGCCCTGCGCGCGCAACCCCAGTTCCGCGTCGAGCTTGGCGGAATCGAATCCTTCCATCGGCGTCGCGTCCACGCCCAGCGCGGCGGCGCCCAACAACAGTGTGCCAAGCGCCAAATACGTCTGCTTTTCCATCCAGTGCTGCAGGTCCTTGCGTTCGTAACGATGCAGATTGACGTAGTGCAACCGCGTGTTGTGCTGTCCGGCCTTCGCTTCAGCGTTGGCAAAGCGGCCGTCTTTCTCTTCCTGGGCCAGCACGCGATCCAGATGCGCGTCGGTCATATCGGTACGCGTGCACAGCACGATCACATGCGATGCGTTCTGCACCTTCGACACGTTGTACGCATAGCCTTCCTCCAGCGTCTTGGCGATGCGTGCCTTTGCCGCGTCGCTGGCGGCCACGACGTAATGCGACGGCTGCGAATTGACCGATGCCGGGCTTTGCTGCAGTAACGTCAGCAATTCCTGAATCGTCGCTTCCGGGACCTTCCTTGCTGGATCGAAAGCTTTGGTGGTGTAGCGGGCGTTGGCGATGGTCGAAAGGTTCATTTCCGGCTTTCCTAGAGAAAAAACGTAAAACCAAAGCGTAGCAGCGTTGCCTGTTTTAGTGTTTTCACCGCCTGCACTTTTGATCGGCCTCGTTGCCGCTGAGGATCGTCTAGTTGTACAGATTATTTCTCGCTGAAGCGTCGGAAAATGGAGAAAGAACAAGTCGATTTCGGATGAAAAGTTATCCCAGCCAAAATGTGGATAATGCGCAATGCGTCGTCGATGCTCATGTGGAGCGATGAGAACAACTTCGGCCTATTTGCGCATTTTGATGAAGTTATCCCGTTTTCCCGCCGGCGGCTCACATCTTGTCAGCTTGGTTGTCTTATCCCGAACTTCCCGTCCACATTGATAAATAGCGGGTTATCCACAGAGAAGGGCAACCCTTGTTAACTACTACCATGTATACGTATACGGTAAACAGGTTAACCTTATAAGCCCCTGCCGCAAGTCTGCCGAAACCGTGGATAACTTTTTTCAGTCACCCGATCGCCCCCGCCACTCGCCGCGTCCACTGCATGGATCCGAGCAGAATGGGCAGTCGGATATCGCGATGAGCCCGCTGATCGAGACCGATCATCTGGCGCTTTGGCTGGGTCTTTCTTCGGCGCCGTCGTCATCGCTGTCGTCGTCACCGTCATTGTCCGATAG
Organism: uncultured Robbsia sp.; assembly: GCA_963922375.1. GTDB lineage: Bacteria > Pseudomonadota > Gammaproteobacteria > Burkholderiales > Burkholderiaceae > Robbsia. The sequence goes on along the minus strand of CAWUJR010000389.1, from coordinate 1,659 downwards.
CGCTTCACAAGACAGGCTCAACGTAACCGACCCGGACAGGGCGGCAAGTGACGCAGCGGCACACCGCGCCTCAGCCTCGCCAACGCAATCGCTGTCGAATCTGTCACTCCGGGTCATGCCGGGCGACCGGATCTCGCTGACAGGCCCCTCAGGGGCCGGCAAGAGCGTTTTGCTGCGCTCGCTGGCGCTGCTCGATAAGCCGGTGGGCGGGGCAGTGCGTTACTGCGGCGAGCCGATCACCACGGGGATCGTGCCGACCTATCGCAGTGCGGTCGCCTATCTGATGCAGCGCGCGTCGCTGCCGGGCGAGACGGTGCGCGACGCATTGGAGCAACCGTTTCGTCTGCATGTGCATCGCGAACGGCATTACGACGAGCGCATGGCGGTGACCTTGCTCGAACGCGCGGGAAAGACAGGCGATTTCTTGGACAAGACCAATGCGAATTTGTCAGGCGGTGAGGCGCAGATTGCGGCGTTGATTCGTACCTTGCTGCTGGCCCCGGAGGTGCTGTTGCTCGACGAGCCGACTGCGGCGCTGGATCCGACCAGTGCGGCGGCGGTCGAGGCGCTGATCGATCATTGGTATCAGCCGTCCCGGGCCTTCATCTGGATCAGTCACGATCCGCAACAGGCAGAACGGATTGCCGCGATACATTGGCGCGTGGCCGATGGCCAATGGCGTCTCGGCTGACGAGCGCGGCTCGCCGATGTCGATGATCCTGTTGCCGACGCCGACGCCGACGCCGACGCCGATGCCGACGCCGATGCCGATGCCGACGCCGATGCGGGCGACCGGGCTTCTCGATGGACCTCTTACCTGACGACCGATGGCTGCTTCTTCTTATATTTCGTTGAGTGCCTGGCAACTCGCCGCCGCGACCGCATTGATCCTTGTCAATGGCGTGCTGTCGCTGGTGTTGCGCTTGGGCATGGGTCGCACGCTACTGATCGCATCGGTGCGGGCGATCGCGCAGTTGTTGCTGATCGGCTATGTGCTTGGCACGGTCTTTCATTTCAACCGTTGGTACACGGTCGCGGGTGTGATGCTGGCGATGACGGCGATTGCGGCGTTTGCCGCGAATGCGCGTAGCCAGATCGCTTATCCGGGCCGTTTGCTCGATAGTTTCGTGTCCGTCGGCGTGGGCGCGTGGGTCGTAACGCTGTTCAGTTTGAGCGTCGTCATGCAGGTACATCCGTGGTACGCGCCGCGTTATGCGATTCCGACGATCGGAATGGTGCTGGGCACTACGCTGACCGCCGTCGCGTTGGGCATGGAGCGCATTACGCAAGAGTTCGCGAACGGACGGGCGGCCATCGAAACGCAACTGTCGCTGGGCGCGACGCGCTGGGAAGCGGCGGCCGAACCGGTACGTCGGGCAATGACGGCGGCGATGATTCCGGTGATCAACGCGATGTCGGTGGTCGGGGTCGTCAGTCTGCCGGGAATGATGACCGGGCAGATTCTGGCAGGCGAGGCGCCCACGCAGGCGGTGCGCTATCAGATCGTCGTAATGTTCTCGATTGCGGCGGCATCGGCGCTCGGGAGCGGTGCGGCCGTGTTTCTCGCGTATCGACGCTTGTTCAGCGGCGACCATCGCTTCCTGTTCGAACGGTTGCGCAAGGTGACACCACGCAAAAAGAAACGGCCGGCCGCCCGGC
>CAWUJR010000388.1:0-4143 GCA_963922375.1 uncultured Robbsia sp. | reverse complement strand
GGCCATCGCGGCCATCAGTGCCGCATCCCGTGCCCACAACACCACCTGCTGATCGGGCCGCGACGCCAGATGCACCGCGGTAGCCGTGCCCCATGCGCCTGCGCCCAGAACCGCGACCTTCATGATCGTCCGATCAGTGCGTTTGCGGCGGCGCGCTTTGCGCGATCTGGATGTCGCTGTCCGGGCCGCCCACGGTGGCTTGCGCAATGCGCTGCTCGTACAAGGCCTGGAAGTTGATCTCGGCCAGGTGGATCGGCGGGAAACCTGCACGGGTCACCGCGTCGGCAATGTTCGAGCGCAGATACGGGAAAATGATTTGCGGACACGCGATGCCGAGCACCGGATCCAGCTGACCGTCCGGCAAATTGCGGATTTCGAAGATACCCGCTTGCTTCGCCTGGATCAGGAAAGCCACCTTGTCGCCCACTTTGGCAGTGACCGTCCCGGTCACGGTGCTTTCGTAGACCGTTCCCTGCAGTTGCACGGCACCCACGTCGACCTCGACTTCCACTTGCGGCATGTCCTGCTCAAGGAAGATCTGCGGCGAATTCGGCTGTTCGAGCGACAAATCCTTGAGATAGACGCGCTGGATATTGAAGAAGGGTTGGTCGTTTTGCTCGCTCATGGATTTCCTCGGTAACGATCTATCAGTAACAATCGGGTGAAAAAACAGGCTGGGGCCCGGCTGGGCCAGGCCTCACGAAAAGGGAAAAGGCCGGATGAGCGCGGCGCACTATGCCACGGCAGCAGCACCCTCGCCCATGCGTTTATAGGTTGGAGTGCGGGCCGATACGGCCAGCGCGATCAGTGCGACCCGTGCCTTCCCGGCGAACGTCAGTTGCCGCTAGCGACGCCTTCCAGTAGCGGCATCAACCCGCCAGCGCGGTCCAGTGCCGACAGGTCGTCATAGCCGCCAACGTGCGTGTCGCCGACGAAGACCTGCGGCACCGTACGGCGGCCGGTGCGTTCCATCATCGACGCACGTTGCGCCGGATCTTTATCGATCAAAATCTTTTCGATATGCTCGACACCGCGCTGCTTCAGCAGGCGTTCGGCCATCTGGCAGTAAGGGCAAACCTGCGTGCTGTACATGACGACTTTGTTCATTTCGTCGCTCCTTGCGCGATTTTTTGGGCGGTTTTGTCGGCGACGACCGGCATACCGGCCTTCTTCCAACCATCGATACCGCCATCCAAGCCGTACACTTCGGTGTAGCCCGCCCCGCTCAACACGGTTTGTGCTTTCGCCGACTGCACGCCGCCCTGGCAAACCACGATAATGGGGATGCTTTTGTTCTTTGCAACCTGTGCAGCCTTCGCGCTCAAATCCGCCAGGGGCAGATGACGTGCCTGCGGCAGATGGCCGGCAGCAAAGGCCTCCGCGCTACGAATATCGACCACGACCGCGTTGCGGCGGTTGATCAGTTGAATCGCGTCGGGAGAAGATAATCCTCGTCCACGCCGCATCACCGCCGGCCACGCAAGAAGCGCTCCAGAGATGAGGGCGATCGCAATGAGAACCAGATTGATATAGTCGGAGAAAAACTTCACGAGCAGCCGCCGGAAAAAGGGAATCCGCGCATTATAGACAGAGTCATGGCTTTTTCGCGGTCGCTCGTCGTCGAAAACACGTTCTGCGATCTAAAATAACGCCATCCGATTGCGTGCCGGCCCCCTTTATCCATCATCTCACTATCGTCCATACCATGTACAAACTCGTTCTTATCCGTCACGGGGAATCCACCTGGAATCAAGAAAACCGGTTTACCGGTTGGGTCGACGTCGATCTGACTGAAAAAGGGGCCGCCGAGGCCGCGCAAGCCGGCAAATTGCTGGCCGATGCGGACTTCAGCTTCGACATTGCGTACACCTCGGTACTGAAGCGCGCGATCCGCACGCTCTGGCACGTTCAGGACGAGATGGACCTGATGTGGATCCCGGTCGTCCATTCGTGGCGCTTGAACGAGCGTCATTACGGCGCGCTCGCGGGGCTGAACAAGGCCGATACCGCAGCCAAATACGGCGACGAGCAGGTGCTGGTATGGCGCCGCAGCTACGACACGCCGCCGCCCGCGCTGGAATCAACCGATGAGCGCGCATCGTTCAACGATCCGCGCTACGCGAAGGTACCCCGCGAACAACTGCCGCTGACCGAATGCTTGAAGGACACGGTGGCCCGCGTGCTGCCGCTGTGGAACGAGTCCATCGCCCCGGCCATCCGATCGGGCAAGCGCATCGTGATCGCCGCGCATGGCAACTCGATCCGCGCGTTGGTCAAGTATCTGGACGACATCGCCGATGACGAGATCGTCGGCCTGAACATCCCGAACGGCATCCCGCTGGTATATGAACTGGACGAAAACCTGAAGCCGATCAAGCATTACTATCTGGGCGATGCGGACGCCATCGCGAAGGCGCAGGCGGCGGTGGCCAATCAAGGCAAGTCGAAATAACGCGCTAGCCCTCCTTTGTCATGGCGGCGGTGCTGACGGTGCTGCTGTCGACGCCGCCGTCAGGACGGACATGCGCCGACGCCATGACAACAATACCGCCCAGCACCGAGGCGCGACGCAAAGCGCGTTATACTGCCATGTCTGCTTTCGCCGTCTGTGTCGGTGGACGCCCGTGTTCAATCCCCCTCCCCCGTTTATGCGCAAACACCTGAAACACTTGGTACTGATTGCCGCTGGCCTTACGACCGGCGTTCTCGCCACCCTGCAGATTTCCGCGGCAGCACAAACCAATGTGAGCCCCGCCGCTGCTGCAGCGCCGCTACCGCTCGATCAGTTAAGACTGCTGGCGGAAGTGTTCGGGCAGATCAAGCATGAATATGTCGAGCCGGTCGATGATAAGAAACTGCTGACTGCAGCGATCAAAGGCATGGTGTCGAGCCTCGACCCGCATTCTTCCTATCTCGACAAAAGCGATTACCAGGAACTGCAAGAGCAGACGCAAGGACGCTTTGCCGGCCTGGGCATCGAGATTTCGTCGGAAGACGGTCTGATCAAGGTGATCGCCCCGATCGAGGATACCCCGGCGTTTCGCGCCGGTATCCGTCCGGGCGACCTGATCACCCGTATCGACGACGCACCGGTGCGCGGCATGTCGCTCGACCAGTCGGTCAAGCAAATGCGCGGTAAGCCGGGCACGAAGGTGACGCTCACGATCTATCGCAAGTCGGATCAACGCACATTCCCGGTCACCGTGACGCGCGCGGAAATCCGCGTGCAGAGCGTGAAAACGAAGATCGTCGCACCGGGCTATGCGTGGGTGCGCGTGACCAGCTTCCAGGAGCAAACGGTCCCGGATCTGGCGGCGAAGCTGAAGGATATCGCGCGCCAACAGCCGAACCTGAAGGGCGTCGTGCTGGATCTGCGTAACAACGGCGGCGGCTTGCTGCAAAGCGCGGTAGGCGTCGCCGGGTCGTTCCTGCCGCCGAATGCACTGGTCGTGTCGACGAACGGTCAAATCGCCGATGCAAAGCAGACCTATCGCGATACCTACGACAACTACCGTCTGCCTTCGATGAACGGCGATCCGCTGGAGGGTCTGCCGCAGATCTTCCGCACGGTGCCGATGATCGTATTGGTCAATGCGTACTCGGCATCGGCGTCGGAGATCGTGGCCGGTGCGCTGCAAGACCAACATCGGGCATTGATCATGGGCAAGACGTCGTTCGGCAAGGGTTCGGTGCAAACGGTCCGTCCGCTGACCGCCGACACCGCGCTGCGTCTGACGACGGCTTACTACTACACGCCGAGCGGCCGTTCGATCCAGAACAAGGGGATTCGTCCTGATCTGACCGTCGACCAGTTTGCCGATGGCGATCCGGATGATGCATTGGTGACGCGTGAAGTGGATTACACAAACCACTTGGCGAATACCCAGGATCCGAACGAGAAGAAGGAAGCCGCACAGCGCGAAGCCGACCGGATGGATCAACTGCGTCAGCTCGAAGAGCGCAACGACAAGATGACGCCGGAGCAACGCCAGGCAGAACGTAACCGCGTACCGCCGGAACTGGGCAGCAAGGACGACTTCATGCTGCAACAGGCGATCAACAAGTTCGAAGGCAAGCCGGTGCAGTTGTCGAAGTCGGCCGCGGAACGCACGTTGGCAAGCGCGAAGCCGCCGGTGGACGCAT
>CAWUJR010000387.1:0-4144 GCA_963922375.1 uncultured Robbsia sp. | reverse complement strand
GCTGAAGCGTCGACTGCATCGCAGCGGCACTGACCGCACCACCGCCACCGAGCCTGCACGCATTCGCGATGTCGCCGACGATCTGCAAAAGATGCGAGCGCGGTGCGCGCGAGACGGCATCGTGTTGCCGGAGACTGCCGGATGGATCGACACCTGTGTGAATCTGGCGTGCGATGCATTGGCAGCGACGACCGATCCTGCCGCGTGCGTACCGGTGCATGGCGACGGCGTGGCCAGCAACGTGATGATCGACAGCACGGGACAACTGCAGTTGATCGATTTTGACCGCAGTGGCGACGCCGATCCCTGGTACGACGTGGCGACCACACTGAACGAGTTGTTTCAGTTCGAAGACGAATGGCGCGCCGGCATCGTCGCGTGGTCCGGTGCCTGCTCGGAAACCGATTACGCCCGGTGCCGGCTCTATGCACTGATCGACGATTGGTTCTGGACCCTCTCGGCAAGTTGGTCCGGGATCACGTCACGCCGATCGCTCGAATTTACCAAACTGGGCCAATGGACCTGGCTTCGCACACAGCAAGCCGTGTCGGATGCCCGCTTCGAATCCTGGCTAAGACTCGTTCGGGGAGCCGCGTGATGAAACGTATCGGTGAAGCAGTGTCGCCGGAAGAGCAGCAGATCGAGGCGGCAGCATTGTCCGTGGCGGCATGGCAAGGACGCGCGATGCATTACGCGCCGGTGGGCGGCGGTATTTCCAATACGAACTGGCGCATCACGGTCGAAGGCGCGCCCACTGCGTACTTCGTCAAAGTCCCGGGACAAGGGACCGAGATGTTCATCGATCGACGCACCGCGCATGAGGCGAGCGAAAAAGCAGCGCTGACCGGGTATGGTGCGCCAGTCTTCGCCTTTCTCGACACGATGGGTATCGAGATCTTCGAATTCATGGAGGGCTGGCGAGCCTCGTCGAATCGTGATTTTCTGTCGCAGACGGTCAGGCACAACGCGCTGCATGCGCTGAAAGCGTTCAATGCGCAACCGCCGCTGATGCAGACGAAAACTGCTTTCGACATGATCGATGAGCATCAACGCCAGGTGGACGCACTGCGCGGCATCACGCCGCCAGACCATGCTTGGATGTGTCGACAGTACGAGCGCGCACGCGCCGCGTTACAGGCATCCGGCATCGATCTGGTGCCGTGCATGAACGACACGCTGGCCGGTAACTTCATGCTGAACGACGACAACGCGGTGCGTCTGGTCGACTTCGAATACGCATCGAACAACGACCGTTATTACGAATTGGCGCTGTGGTTCGGCGAGATGTTCTTCACACCCGACATGGAAGCGGCGCTGCTGGAGGACTACTTCGGGCACGTGACGCCGCAGATCCAAGCCCGCATCGCCATCAATCGCGCACTTGCGGACATCAAATGGTCGACTTGGGCGATGGTACAACGCGCAGTATCGCGACTCGATTTCGATTTTTACAAGTATGGCGTCTGGAAACAGATGCGCGCGCGATCGGTCCTGCGCGATTCGCGCTGGGAGGTATGGCTGAAGCAGGTGTAGTAAGCGGTACACCCCTATCCAATCTGGTTGCATAACGATGAGGCTGCCCCCATGACCCCCGCCCCTACCGCGACGCCGACACGGCGCCGAACCGCATCCATGCGCGATATCGCGTTCGGTGTGTATTTTGTCCTGATGCTATTGATGGCGCTGTTTCCGCCGTTCTATCTGAGCGTGAGCGGCAGTACTGCGCTGATTCTCGGCATCCCGCTGCCGATGTTCTACTGGATCAGCAATGCGGTGTTAGTCGCACTCGGGGTATGGGCGTTGTATATCGCCGAACTCTCGAGCGGCGCCATTCCGGACGAAGGAGAAACCGCATGATTCCGTTCCAACACGCATCGAATCTCTATGTGACCTTCGGCATGATCGGGCTGTTCCTGATCGGCATGATTGCAGTGCTCTATGCGACCAATCGCAAAAGCACCAACTTCTCCGATTATGCGGTGGGCGGCCGATCGTATGGTCCGTGGTTTGTGGCGATGAGCTATACGAATTCATGGTGGCCGGGCTCGACCTTCACCGCGTTTTTTGCGTTGTCGGTCGGTGGCGTGCTCGGCTTTTACGGAATGGTCTATTCGACGCTCGGCGTGACCGCCATGTATTTGATGGCAAACCGTGCATGGACCTGGGGACGACGATTCAACCTGCGGACGCAGCCGGATCTGCTGGGGATGCGTTTCAATAGCCCGGCGGTAAAACGGGTGGCATCGATTATCGGCATCATCTCGGTGTTCCCCTGGGTCGTGATGGGCATCCAGGCGCTGGCAACGCTGTTCCAGTTCGCGAGCTTCGGCCAGTGGACCGTCACCGCCTGTCTGGTGGCCGGGGTGGTCGTCGTGCTGATCCGTCAATACTGGACCGTCAGCATGGGCATGCGCGGGCTGATCATGACCGATATGTATCAGGGTCTGATCGCCTACGTACTCTGCGCGATTCTGTGCGTCTGCCTGCTGCTGGGCGTGCACACCGCGTTCTCGAATCTGGGCCAGTTACCGGCAAAAATGCTCGTGATCCCAGGTGGCGCGCACTCGACTTATGGCCCGTGGTACATGTTCAGCCTGATCGCCACCGGCGTGATCGGCTCGATGTGCTGGCCGATGAGTTTCCAGCGCATCTACACCGCCAGCGGCGTACGCTCGGTGAAGAAAGGCACGTTGCTGACGATGCTGCTGGTCGGCGGTTTCTATTGCATCCTGATGCTGTTTGCCGCCGCTGCCAGCAAAGATCCCAATGTGGCGGCACAGCCGCAACACGGTTGGTTCCTCGCGTTGTTCGATGTCGGTGGCCCCTGGTTGTTGGCGGGTGCGATCGTGATCGTGCTCGCGGCCAGCATCGGTCATGTGGATGGCTGCGTCCAGGTCTGCGGCACGCAGTTCGCGAACGATCTGGCAACCTGGACCCGACCGCGTTCGGACCGTCAATTGATGGTGCTATCGAAGACCGGCATGGCGGTGTTCATCGTGGCCGCCGCCATCGTTGCGTATCTGACGTTCAACTACAGCCGACTGCAATTGCTCGCGCAGATCTCGTATCAAGGCATCATCCAGCTCGCCGTGCCGCTGTTCTTCGGCATCTTCTCGCGTCGCGGCAACAAGCAAGGCGCGATAATCGGCATGTTGGTGGGCATCGTGATCGCGATCGTACTGACCACGTTCTATCCGGACGACATTCCGTGGCTCGGTTCGTTGACCAGCGGCATCGTCGGACTGATTGCCAACTTTGCGGTGTTCGTGGTGTTCGCACTGGCCATCAAACCGTCGCCGGAAGAAACGCAGCGCGTGAACGCATTGTTCGAAGCGGTGGGCGCACGGTCGTCGACACCGACATCGCTTCCCGGCACGACATCAATCCCAACTTAATCCGACCCATCCACCATGGCATTGGCAATTTTCGATTTGGACGACACGCTGATAAGCGGCGACTGCGCAAGCCTGTGGAACGCCCACATCGGCACATTGGGCTGGGTGGACGGAGCCGCGTTCAATGCACGAAACGACGCATTGATGGATGCTTACGCGAAAGGTGAGCTGGCCATGGAGGATTATATGGCGTTCAGCCTCGAACCGATGATCGGCCGGACCACGGCCTCGGTTCACGCGCGGGTCGAGGCGTTCATCGATCAGGTGATCGAGCCACGCTTTTATGCCGATGCACGGCGCACGGTCGCACAGCACCGCAACGATGGCGACCGGATCGTGGTCGTATCGGCGTCCGGCCAGCATTTGGTGCAACCGATCGCCGCACGGCTGGGCATCGAGGACGTGCTGTCGATCGACCTCGAAAGCGCCGACGGTCGCTACACCGGTCATACGACCGGCGTGCTGACCTATCGCGAGGGCAAGGTCATTCGGTTGCAGCAGTGGCTCCAAAGCGAATCCGACACGTTAGCCGGCAGCTACTTCTACTCCGATTCACGCAACGACCTGCCGCTCCTCTCGATGGTGACCTATCCGAATACGGTGAATCCCGATCCGGTGTTGCGTGCGCACGCACAGCAGGCCGGCTGGCCGGTGCTGCGTTGGCGGTGATGTCGGCAAGATGGCGTCCGCCAATGCGCGTGGGGCGGCCACACCGGGTGCAAGGTATGCGAGGTGCAGTGCAAAATGAG
>CAWUJR010000386.1:0-4154 GCA_963922375.1 uncultured Robbsia sp. | reverse complement strand
GATCGCGTCCCATTCGCCGTCCATCGCCGCAGACAATCGCTCGGCGGCCGCTTGCGCGCCTCGTGCGTGCGCCCGTCCGTCCTGCCCTGCCTGCCCTGCCTGCTCAGCCTGTCCTGCCTGCACAGATCCTTGACTCATGATGCCTCTCTCACGATGCTCTTCTTTCGAACGGCTTCACCGACCGTACCCGTCATCACGAACGCCCTGCCGCCTGATTCGCCGCATTGCCCCGTCCAACAGCCCTTTGTCGAAGTTGTGTGAACCGTCACCCACTCACTATAGCGCGCCACGAACCCCTGCGTACGCGATCATACACGTGCCGCCGGCCGACATCGTGCGCGAAGCGATCGATGCGGATATTGCACGGTCGCGCTCACCAACGCCGCCCTCCCTGTGTCTCGAGCAGCGGACGCAACTTCGTCGCGATGGCTTCGCGCGCCCGAAAAATCCGCGAGCGCACGGTGCCGATCGGGCAATCCATCATCTCGGCGATTTCCTCATAGCTCAGCCCTTCGATCTCCCGCAACGAAATAGCCGTGCGGAGCTCCTCGGGCAGTCCGGCCATCGCCGCATTGACAGTCCGCGCAATCTGCTTGCTCATCAACACCGATTCCGGCGTATTGATATCCCTTAGTGCGTCTGCATCGTTAAAAGTTTCCGCTTCTTCTGCATCGGCTTCGGTGGAGGTGGGTGCGCGCCGTCCCTGACTGGCCAAATAGTTCTTCGCGCTGTTCACCGCGATCCGATACAACCAGGTGTAGAACGCCGATTCGCCCCGGAATTGCGGTATCGCACGATAGGCCTTGATAAACGCCTCCTGTGCGACATCCTCGACCTCGGCCGGGTCGCGCACGAGCCGCGAAATCAGGCGGACGATCTTGCGCTGGTATTTGGACACCAGCAATTCGAACGCCGCTTTATCGCCTCTTTGGACACGCTCGACCAAGATCTGGTCGATATCTTTTTCACTCACCTGGGGGTCCGTTTTTCCGAGCTATATGCGAAGCCCAATCGTTAACCGATCGAACATTGTAGCGTTTGCCGCGATAAACGATTGTTAATGATGTTCAAGAAGTGTGACCCCGCGCTGCACGCAACGTAATTGCGCTGCCAACGCGCGAAAGCGCGCATTCGGCAGGCTGTCAGCCAGAATCACTACCGAGAAGGGCCGCCCTGGTGGGCGTTGCGGCGTGGCGGCGATGCCAATGAAGCGGCCGGGCCAATGCACGACACGATCGATGCGCACCGCGATCGATATCACGGGGGCGGTAGAACGGACGGGAAACACCGGACCGCGGCGCGCACGCCGAGTGGCATTGCCAGGTGCACGCCCACGAAAATAGAGGATGGCGTCCCGCCCGCCCATCAGACGGATCGCAAACGGCTGCCGTTGTCGGTCTGCACGCCATCCGCGCCAACAGGCGCTGACAAAAACCACTGCGACCGGCACGGCCGGGAGTGCCCCGAACCGCGATTCGATCGCCGTCGCCAGCGCGAGGCCGCCGATGGCCGTCAGCAGCATCGCCAACACGGCGCGCGAGAACGACACCGCCAATGCATAGCCCATCGTCGTCGCTCCTCCAGTGCAGGCATGTGCAGCCGGTCAGGCACGCTGACTCGGACCACGCACTGGCGGACAGTAAAATGGGTCGCCATCGATCAGCGCAGACATCACCGCTGATCGGTAGCGACCCATCGTTCATGACCCTACGACAACGGTCATCCCTTGAGCGAGCGATGGTGACGCAGCGAGCGTCACCGAGCGATATGAAGGCGCGATCGCCCTTGCTGCGAGGCGGCTCTCACGTCGACGCGATCAATCGAGCCGCGCGAACACCAACGTGCCGTTCGTTCCGCCGAAACCGAACGAGTTCGACAGTGCGTACTGGATTTTCATATCGCGCGCGGTGTTCGCGCAATAGTCCAAGTCGCATTCCGGGTCCTGATTGAAGATGTTGATCGTTGGCGGCGACACTTGGTGCTTGACGGCCAACGCGGCGTAGATCGCTTCGACCCCACCGGCCGCGCCCAGCAAATGCCCGGTCATCGATTTCGTGGAGTTGACTACCGTCTTCTTCGCGTGATCGCCGAACGTGCGCTTGATCGCGACCGTTTCGGCCACGTCGCCAAGCCCTGTCGAAGTGCCGTGCGCGTTGATATAGTCGATCCGGTCCGGATCGATTTTCGCATCGCGCAATGCCGCCACCATCGAGCGACGCGCGCCGTCGCCGTCTTCGAGCGGGGCTGTCATATGGTATGCATCGCTGCTACGGCCATAACCGACGATTTCGCAGTAGATCTTGGCGCCGCGCGCCTTCGCGTGCTCATACTCTTCGAGCATCATCACGCCGGCACCTTCGCCCAGCACGAAGCCATCGCGATCCTTGTCCCATGGACGGCTCGCAGTGGCCGGACCGTCGTTGCGTTGCGACAGCGCACGCGCCGCGGCGAAACCGCCGATGCCCAACGGCGAAATCGTCGATTCGGCCCCGCCGGCGAGCATCGCATCGCATTCGCCGTAGGCAATCGCGCGCATGGCTTCGCCGATCGAATGCGTGCCGGTCGTGCAGGCAGTGACAATGGCCAGATTCGGCCCTTTCAGACCGTATTTGATCGACAAATGACCGGCGACCATATTGATGATCGATGCCGGCACGAAGAACGGCGAGATCCGGCGCGGGCCGCGACTCGCGTATTCGCCTTGCGTTTCTTCGATCATCGGCAGACCGCCGATGCCGGAACCGACGATCACGCCGATGCGCTCGGCGTTTTCTTCGGTGACCACCAGGCCGCTATCCTGCATGGCCTGCATGCCGGCAGCGACGCCGTAATGGATAAAGGTATCCATATGCCGCGCTTCTTTTGCCGGCATATAGTCTTCGACATTGAAGCCCTTCACCTCGCCCGCAAACCGCGTGCTGAAGGCGCTGGCGTCGAACTTCGTGATATTGGCGATGCCGGTCTTGCCGGCGACCAGATTGGCCCAGCCCTCGGCAACGGTATTGCCGACCGGGGAAATGTGCCCAAGGCCCGTTACAACGACACGGCGACTCACATTGACCTCTTGATTCATATCAGTAAAAACAAAAGCCACAGTTTTTACAGGGCAAGCCCTATAAAAACTGTGGCCCTGTCAAACCGGTTCAAGACCGCGTTGAGCGACAAGCGCTCGACGCGCTTACGCCTTGACGTTGGCGCGAGCGTAATCGATAGCTTGTTGCACCGTCGTGATCTTCTCGGCTTCTTCGTCAGGGATCTCCATCCCGAACTCGTCCTCGAGCGCCATCACCAGCTCAACCGTATCCAGCGAGTCTGCACCGAGGTCGTTGACGAAGGATGACTCATTCTTGATTTCGCCCTCTGCGACGCCAAGCTGTTCCGCGACGATCTTCTTGACGCGCTGTTCGATATTGTCCATTCAGGCCTCCACGAGGAAAAAATAAGTTCAAATTGCGAGTGCGCGCATTTTAGCAGGTTTGATCTGGCAAAAATGCACGGTCTTCTTTTTCAACAGAAATAGCGCTAGTTACCGGCCCTAGCTCATGTACATCCCACCGTTCACATGCAGCGTCGTGCCGGTGATATAAGCCGCCTGGGGCGAAGCCAGAAACGCCACCGCGTGTGCGATATCGTCGCCGCTCCCCAGACGTCCCAATGGAATCTGCGACTTCAGCGCAGCTTGTTGTGCCTCGCTGAGTTCGCGCGTCATGTCGGTATCGATGAATCCCGGTGCCACGCAGTTCACCGTAATGCCCCGGCTCCCTACTTCACGCGCCAGTGCCCGTGTCAGTCCCGCTACGCCGGCCTTCGCCGCTGCGTAGTTGGCCTGCCCCGGGTTGCCCGTCGATCCGACAATGGATGTAATGCTGATGATACGTCCCGCACGCGCCTTCATCATCGGGCGAATCGCGGCCCGCGCCAAGCGAAATACGGACTTCAAATTCGTATCGATGACCGCATCCCAGTCATCGTCCTTCATCCGCAGCGCCAATTGGTCGCGCGTAATGCCGGCGTTGTTGACGAGGATGTCCAGGCGACCGGATGTCTTGACGATCTCGTCGATCAGTCCGTCGGCGGCCGGGGCGTCGTTGACGTCGAGCACCGCGCCGCGGCCTTTCAGGCCTTCCTCGGCCAGTGCAGCGGTGAAACCGTCC
>CAWUJR010000385.1:0-4160 GCA_963922375.1 uncultured Robbsia sp. | reverse complement strand
ACCGTTGTCGTTTCTGATCGGTGCCGACAGCCTGGGCACGCTCATTTTCCCCGGCATTTATCTGAACAACCAGCCGCAATTGCTGCTGGGCGCGGTGGCCACCGCATTACTCGCACTCGTGCTCGATGGGGCGGTGGCCGGCATCGCGAAGCTCACGGTGACTCGCGGGAGCACTGCACAATGATGATCGCGAGGAAGAAAGATCGTATGGCATCCCAACGCGTGCGGAAGCTATGCCGGTGGATCGCGTCGCTGAGCGCGTCGGCGGTGTTGGCGATCACGTTAAGTGGCGTGTCGAGCACCGCGCAAGCGGCGGCCGGCAGTCCGATCGTCGTAGGCGGCAAGAACTTCACCGAGCAATTGATCCTGTCGTCGATGACGTCGCAGTATCTGGAGGCACTGGGTTATCAAGCGACGTTGAAGAACGGCCTGGGCAGCACGCTGATGCGTACCGCCCAGGAAAACGGCGAACTCGATGTCGTATGGGAATACACCGGGACATCGCTGATCCTGTACAACCATGTGAACGAAAAGCTCGGTGAAGAAGCCACGTATCAGCGCGTCAAGCAGTTGGATGCGAAGCGCAATCTGATATGGCTGAATGAATCGGACATCAACAACACCTACGCGATTGCGATGCCGCAATCCCAGATCGGCGATCTGAAGACGGTATCGGATCTGGCGGCAAAAATTCGCAACGATCCGCCCCGTACCCGTCACATCCTGGCCATGGATGCGGAATTCGCCGGCCGATCGGATGGCCTGCGTCCGCTGATGCAGACCTACGGGATCGCGTTGCCCCGACGCGATATCAAGCAGATGGATCCGGGCCTGGTCTACACCGCGCTGAAGAACGGCCAGGTGATGGGCGGTGTCGTCTATACGACCGATGGCCGCGTTGCGGGTTTTCATCTGGCGCTGTTGGCCGACGACAAGCATTACTTCCCCGCGTACCGCGCGACACCGGTCGTGCGTCGTGCGGTACTGGATGCGAACCCGAAGCTGGCAGGGCAACTGGATGCGCTCGCGGCGAAGTTGGATACGTCGACGATGACCGCATTGAACAAGCAAGTGGATATCGACCAGCAATCGATCGACCGGGTCGCGCACGCTTTCCTGGTTCAGCAAAAACTGATCACGCCGTGATGCCGGAATGCCGCCCGATGCACATCGCTACACGTCGCTACGCGTCGCGATAGGCATCCCGGCATACGCTACGGAGGCGCTTTCCTACCTGTGCGCCACGAACGCCCGCCTCGCGCAAGCGCTCGCCGCGCACAGGCAGACCCTACAAACGAGAGGCATTGTGCATGACCCTATTTGACTATCTTCGTTCCGATTGGCCGGAGCTGCTGCGTCTGACATTGCAGCACGTGGAGCTCGTCGGTCTGGCGGTGGGGGCGGCGATCGTCGTCGGCGTTCCGATCGGCATCCTGATGAGTCGCCATCGCTGGCTCGCGTCCACGATGCTCGCTGTCGGTACGGTGCTGCTGACGTTGCCGTCGATTGCGTTGTTCGGCCTGATGATTCCGATTTTTTCGATGATCGGACAGGGCATCGGTACGTTGCCGGCGGTGGTGGCGGTGTTTCTCTATTCGCTGCTGCCGATCTTGCGCAACACCTACCTTGCGTTGATCAACGTGGATGCCGGAATCCGTGAAGCCGGCACCGGTATCGGCATGACCTTCGGCCAGCGGCTGCGTTACGTCGACCTGCCGCTCGCCGTGCCGGGTATCTTGAGCGGTGTCCGTACGGCCGTTGTGATGAATATCGGCGTGATGACGATTGCCGCCGTGATCGGTGCCGGTGGGCTCGGCGTGCTGATCCTACACGCCATCAGCCAAAGCAATATGACCAAAGTCGCCGTCGGCGCAGTGCTCGTGAGCGTGCTCGCGATCGTTGTCGACCTGCTGCTCGCGCGACTGCAACGGGCATTGACGCCCAAGGGAATCCAGCGATCATGATCGAACTACACAATTTGACCAAAACGTTTCGAGGCAAAGACGGGGCGGAAGTGCGCGCGGTCGATGCCGTCAATTTGAAGGTCGAGGAAGGCGAGATTTGCGTGTTCCTGGGACCGTCGGGGTGCGGCAAGACCACGACGCTGAAAATGATCAACCGCTTGATCATGCCAAGCGCCGGCCGCGTGCTGGTCAATGGCGAAGATACCTCCGGTGTCGATGAGGTCACGCTGCGTCGGCATATCGGTTATGTGATCCAGCAGATCGGCCTGTTTCCGAACATGACGATCGAGGAAAACATCACCGTCGTGCCGCGTTTGCTCGGATGGGACAAGAAGCGTTGCCGTGAACGGGCGCGCGAGTTGATGGCGATGGTGGCGCTGGATCCGAACCGCTATTTGTCGCGTTATCCGCGCGAGTTGTCCGGCGGTCAGCAGCAGCGCATCGGCGTAATTCGTGCGCTGGCGGCAGATCCGCCGGTCTTGCTGATGGACGAGCCGTTCGGCGCGGTCGACCCGATCAACCGGGAATCGATTCAAAACGAGTTTTTCGCGATGCAGCGCCAGTTGAAAAAGACCGTGATCATGGTGAGTCACGATATCGACGAAGCGATCAAGCTCGGCGACAAGGTGGCGGTGTTCCGCGGCGGCAAGCTGGTCCAGGTCGATCATCCGGACACGTTGCTTGCACATCCGGCAGATGATTTCGTCAGCGCCTTCGTCGGTCAGGACAGTACGTTGAAGCGGCTGCTGCTGGTCAAAGCGGGAGACGCGGCCACGCACCCGCATACGGCGCTGGCGAGCACGTCGACCAGTGATGCGTTGGCCTTGATGGACGATGCGGATGCGCGCTATTTGACGTTGACCGATGGGGCAGGGCGGGGCATTGGTTATCTGCGCCGTCGCGATGCACGTGCGGCATCGGGAACGGCCGGCGAGTTGATGCGACCCTTCCAGGCGACCGCTGCCCCGGACGAGAATCTGCGTATTCTGCTGTCGCGTATGTATGAGTTCAATGCATCGTGGCTACCGGTCATCGATGCCGACGGCGCGTATCTGGGCGAGGTCACGCAGGAGTCGATTGCCGAATATTTGAGTTCGGGTCGCTCGCGCGGCCGTGTGCCGAGTGAAGGCGCGATCGTCAGTCCGGCGGTCGCAGCGGCCGAATTGGCTGCTGTTGCGGCAGCCGCGTAGGCGAGCGTCAGAAAGTCGATGTCGGTGCGCTGCGCACAGGACGTCGCGTGGGGACGCTGCATGAGCGCAGGGCAGTGGCACCTTCGCGGCGGGCCCGATATCTCACCAGGCGACGGTACGCGAGACGCGTTAGCGCGCTGTCATCGCGTCGCGTTCTCTTGCGACGCGATGACCTTCGACATACGTGGCGTCGAGCGCCAGCGAAGGGTCGAGCACATTGATATCGGCGAACGCGCCAACGGCGAGTCGGCCGCGATCGTTCAGCCCTAGGTAGTCGGCCGGGTAACGCGACAGGCGCGCGCTGGCATCGGCAAGCGGCAAGCCGATCGACACCAGATTGCGCAATGCGACATCCATTGTCAGCGTGCTGCCGGCCAGGGTACCATCGGCGAGTCGCACCGCCCCCAGGCATTTGTTCACGGGCTGACTACCGAGTTTGTAGTCGCCGTCCGGCATACCGCACGCAGCCGTGCCATCGGTGACGCCGTACAGATACGGAATCGCTCGGAACGCAGCTAACATCGCGCCCGGATGCACATGCAGCAAATCCGGGATCAACTCCGAGAAACGGGCGTGCGCGAACGCCGCACCCACCGCCCCCGGCGCGCGATGCTGCAGCGGCGACATGGCGTTATACAAATGGGTAAAACCGGCGGCGCCATGTTCGAGCGCGCTGCACGCCTGTTCGTAACTCGCGACGGTATGACCCAACTGCACCCGAATCCCACGTCCTGCCAGTTCGGCAATGATGTCGAGCCGCCCCTGGATTTCGGGGGCAAGTGTCACAACGCGTATCGGCGCGAGCGCCAGATAGCGCAATACCTCTTCCAGTACCGGAACGACGGCCGCATCGGGCTGGGCACCCAATCGCGCCGGATTGATATACGGGCCTTCCAGATGCACGCCGAGCACGCGGGCGCTGTCGGCCGGCAAAGCGGGCAGCGTAGCGTCCGACGGCCCGCTTAAATCTTCGCCGATCTCGGCGAGCACCGCTGCGAGCGTGTCG
>CAWUJR010000384.1:0-4168 GCA_963922375.1 uncultured Robbsia sp. | reverse complement strand
AGCGGCACAGCGACCAACGATGCCCCCTCCGGCAACGGCAGTGAGAGCGAGGGCAGCACGCTCACGCCGACACCCGCCTCCACCAAACCGAACACGGTCGCCGAATGCGCCAGCTCCTGCACAATCGTCACGTCCACCCGCCGTGCAGCGAGTAATCGATCAATGATCGGACGGCTTCCCGACGAACGATCGAGCATCACCAACCGTTCCCCGGCGAGCGCCGACCAATCGACCGATGCCCTCGCCGCCATCGGATGGTCGGCGCGACAGATCAACAGGAACGCATCGGTCATCACCTCATCGACGATCAGATCGTCATTGTCGAGCGGGCCGATGACGACGCCAAAGTCCGCCTCGCCGGATTTCACCTTGGCAATGACGTCCTGCTGCACATCGTCGCGTAGTACCAATGTCACAAAAGGGTAGCGCGACTCGCACCGCGCAATGCACTGCGGCATCAGACGCGCGGATATCGTCGGACTTGCCGCAACGACCACGCGTCCGCGACGCTGTTCGCCGATTTCGCGAATTTCCCGCAGCGCCGCGTCCAGGTCGCCGAGCAGGCGCGATGCGCTTGCCTGCAGATTGGTGCCCGCTCCCGTTAGTTGTACGTCACGAGTCGTGCGGTCCATCAACCGCAGACCCAGCTCCCCTTCCAGCTCCCGGATACCCCGACTCACCGCCGATTGCGTCAAACCGATCTCGTCTCCGGCACGGCTGAAACTACCGTGCCGCGCCACCGACATGAAAATCCGCAACTGCCGTAGCGTGACATTCATATTTTTTCGACAAGGAATAATTTTATTGATGAGTGATAGTAATGCATCCGCCCACCGCCGGTCTCCTCGACATCCGTCGCGGCGTGACCACTCTGCGCTGCGACCGCCGTGAGCGATCCGCAGCCGCGCCTCCTATGGTGCGCCAGCGCGCGGAAAACGGGCGTAAACGGGCGAGTCGCGCACTTCCAAGGCGCACGACCTGGGTGCATGCACGACATTGGTGATTATCCCAATGGCGGTGAAGGGTGCATTTACTTCATGCTTCGCTGTCACCGATTCTTTGCAAATCAATCATTTATAAAATTTTACCGCGTGTTTCTGCGAATATGGCACGCCTGATGCTTTAAGGGTTACAGACGCAAGCCGAGCCCGGTCGTTACGGGAATCGAGGTGACGTCGGAGCGTAGGGCCGCTGGTCCTGCCTTTCGAAGCGAGCATCGCGCACAAGCTGGGCCGGGACGGGGGTGCATCGATGTCGGATGCCGAACGCGAACGGTTTGACCCGATTTGTTTCGTTGAGGTGAAACATGCTGTTTGATGACCTGAAAGACCACGAGTGGGAACTTGTTGAGATGCTGTTCAATGACGAGCCGAAGCGCAGCGAGCGTCGCGGCCGTCCCCGTGTTGAACCGCGCTCGGTGGTGAACGCCGTCCTCTGGGTACTCAGCACCGGCGAAGGCTGGTCGAAGCTGCCAGGCCGCTATCCGTCGCCCCCTACTTGCCGCCGCCGTTTCGATGAATGGCAGGCAGACGGCACGTTGACCGAAATGGTCAAGCTGCTGGCATGCTCGGGCCGTAGCGTGTCGCTGCGCGGCCGTGCGGGATCGATCGCTGTCAAACCGCCGGCACCGCCGAGCCGTGACCGCCTGCGCGGTGCATTCTGGACGAATCCGGAATCATGGCGCGCTCCCGCAAAAATGGTCTGATCGGCGCCCGGCCAACCCCTCACGCCTTGGCAAGTGCTGAGTAGCTTCACCGCTTCGCACTGTCAGGCCGATGTAAGGGTGCCGCCGCCTCACCGCAGGCACGCGGATACATTTCTTCACCAACGCTTACAGCGGCCTTAAGCTGCGTGTCCTAAAGTGTTCTCATAGCCGCATCGTTTGAGCACGGAGGGGACATGATGAAGCGCTCGATTCGCACCATCGCAGCATTGCTGGCAGTAGCTTGTCCGCTAGCCGCCGCGCCGTTACACGCGCAATTACATGGCGATTGGCCGAGCGATCCGCATTGGCGAGATGCGGGTGACGTGTCATCGCCGCGACCGGAGCACATGGCTTTGCATGGCTCAAACAATGCGCTCGGCGTGCCGCGTGGCGATTTGCGCAAAGACGTCGCCGATGCGTCGCACGATGCGCTGCGCAACCGCGCGCGTTGAGTCGTCAGCGTATCCACAGCACTATCCGCATGCAGGCACCACCGCGCAGCGCACTGACCTGCTCGGGTGTGTGTTTGCGTGTTCTGGCCGGAAACGCACGTCTTTTCACTGCGCGTCATGCTAGCCTGACGTTGGCCGCATTCGACCCGACGAATGCGCATGACGGTTTCTCCACAAGGCTGCAATGATCGTTTTCGTTCTCGCGCTCCTTCCTGTGCTGGTGGCAGGAGCGTTGCTCTCGCTGTGCCGACTGCTTCGTTCCCGTACCGGCACCTACACTCGCTCGACCTCCCGCCCCCTCACTCGCTTGCGCGCTGCGACGCATTGGTTATTGCCCTGCGCGAGCGTCCTCGCGGTGGGCTGGATCTGGGCGAATGCATGCGGCGTGTTCAACACGACGTATGATCGCTGGTTGGAGGCGCAGGAATGGTCGATGCATCCGAGATCGTCGCCTGTTCAGCCCTCCGGCAGGACCGCGATCATCGTGCTGGGCGGAGGCACGGAACATACCGGTCCGCACCGTCTCCTGCGCCCCGAAGGCGAATCGATCGAGAAGATCGCGCTCGCCGCCAACGTTTACAAGGGACTCGTCGCGGCCATGCCGAGCGTATCGCCGCTGGCACGGGCGAGCGCGAAACCACCGTTGGTGATCGTCAGCGGCGGCGATCCGGAACATCACGGCGCGGCAGAAGCGGATGTCTATGCCCCCGCACTGATCGAACTAGGCATCCCGGCAGCGGATGTGATCGCTGAAAATCGCAGCCTCAATACCTATCAGAACGCCGAACGGGTTGCCCCGCTGCTCACCGGGCAACACGTCGATCGGCTGATTCTGATCACTACCGCGATGCATATGCGCCGCAGCATCCTCGACTTCGCGCGTTTCGGCATGCAAGTCGAACCGCTCGCCCCGCCCCTCACTCCCGGTCGGATCAGCTTATGGCCCGATGTCGAGAATTTGAAACGTGCGGGCGCCGCATTGCACGAGATCGTCGGCATTCAGCAGTTCCGCGTGTATCGCGCACTGGATTGGTTCTGAGCGCAAAATGCGCCGCGTTGAAGCGACCACGCGACACACCACGTCCGACACCGGGCAAATCTTTCGTATAACGATATAGAATGAATTCAGTCCGCTACCGTGGACGGGATCAGAACGAAAGAAGCAAGAACGATAAACCTTCAAGGAGTCACCATGAAAAAGGTATCCCTGGCGCTGTTCCTTTCGATCGGCGCGCTCGCGGGCGCCGCGTATGCGCAGGATCGACCACCCGTGAATACGGTCGTCGAAAGTACCGATCCGGACGCCGTGGCGCAAGTCGAACAACACGCGCGCGACGCGCAGGACGCAGCGGCTTCCAGCGAAATGACACCCGCACCGCACAAGCCGCATCACCGTCGCATGCATAAGCCGATGTCAAAGCCTGATACGGGCGCGTCCGCACCTGCGGGCAATTCGTGATCTGACGCAAATCCGGCGGGGACCGACGCCGGCAAGCGGTACAATCGTGCTTTCGACCATTTATCGGGATCGAACGACCGATCGTACCGCCCGCTAGCCCGCGAGTGCCGTCCGGCGCGGCCGGATTCGCGCAGTTCGTCGCGCCTGATCGGTACGGCTTGTTACGTATCGCCCGATCCCCGTCAAGGAGCTTACCCTGAGCAATATCGAATTCGACATCGAGTGGACCGATGCCGCACTGAAAAAGATCAAGCGCCTGCTGGCGCCAAAAGGCCAGGCCGGCAATGCGCCGAAAAGCGACGAGCCGCCTCAAATCGCGCTGCCACCTATCGAATGCCTGCCTGCTGAAGGCGATGTGTTATTTCTCGGACCGGCCGACAATCGTCAGCCCTTCATCGTGGTTGAACGGCAATATCATCACGAAGGCGGCCCGGACTGGACCATCGTGCTGATTCTAGATCTGCCGGAATCAGACTAACGCCAGCATCGTCGTGGGCGCCGCCGCGCTGTACCGGCGCGGCGACCCCGCTCATGACATGCGATCGGGGTCGA
>CAWUJR010000383.1:0-4169 GCA_963922375.1 uncultured Robbsia sp. | reverse complement strand
TCGCGCTTGAGTGCCGAAGCCCCCGCGCTGCGCCCAGCCGGCCGATCGATTCGAACGCACCGACGTGTAGCAGGTATCATGGGCGTCATCTTACGACGCGACGGGATATCCAGACATGCCGGGGGTTGATCGACCAAGTTCTTTGGTCAGCATTGTAGTCAAAGCGATCCTTGCAGAAATCGCGGAAGGAAAACTCGTTGCGCAATCCCGATTGCCAACCGAGCAGCAACTCTCCGAAAAGCTCGAAGTCAGTCGCTCGGTGGTGCGAGAAGCGATTTCGCAGCTCAAAGCAGATGGTGTGCTGACCAGCCGACGGGGCTCCGGGTGTTTCATTTCGTCTCATCCTGGTGGGACCGTATTCCGTCTGCCCGAGGCGTCGGACAGCAAGAAGCGTCTAAAGCAGCTTTTCGAAATGCGCGTATGGATGGAAACGCAAGCCGCCAAGGCGGCAGCGGATCGGCGCACGAAGACCGATGTAAAAAATATTCTGGCTGCGTTATCGCTGCTCGCTGACAGACGCAAGGCGGGCGACAGCGGCGAATCGATCGCTGCGGCTGATGTGGCCTTCCATCGTTCGATATTCATCGCTAGCAAAAACGATTATTTCGTTGCCTTCCACGACTTTCTCAGTGCGCATTTACGGAGCGAACTCCTCGCGTTGTGGCGCGGTGGCGGAAGCGACGAAGTCAGGGAGGAATACGCCGAACTGTTCGACGCGATCAGTCGACAGGATGCGGCCATGGCCGCGTTCGCAGTAGAACGGCATTTGCGCAACACTGCACGCCGGCTGGGTGTCGATTTGTAGTCAAGCTGGCGGTCCGGCCGCGGATAGCCGATAGCCTGCCCTTGCAAAGCGGTGCGGGTTCGTGACACAAACGACACGACAGATGTTGATAAATTAACCTGACAACCTGACAAGATGACAAATTTTCTGTATGGTTAACTTGTCGGGAAATGACACGAGTCGACAAACGCGCGGCAAAAAAGCCCCCTGACCAGGGAGGGCTGCAAGTGCGGGCAGGCGAGTGAGATGCAAGGTGGACGCTTTTGGCAATCCAGATGGAGGCAAATCGTGAACGTTTTCAGCGATACGCACGTCAATTCGGTGTCGGCATACGACGACCGAGTGCTCGCCTCAGCCGTACACAAGGTGAGGCGACACATCTTGCCGCTGTTGATGATGATGTTCATGGTCAGTTATGTGGACCGCGTCAATGTCAGCTTCGTGCGGCCTCAGCTGCAAGCCGATCTCGGGATAGGGGCTGCGGCATACGGCCTTGGCGCGGGACTGTTTTTCTTGACGTATGCGTTGGTCGAGGTCCCGTCCAACGTCATGTTGCAACGCATCGGCGCGAGGATTTGGCTCTCCCGGATCATGGCGACATGGGGACTCGTCTCGATCCTGATGGGATTCATACATAGCGATGTTCAGTTTTATGTTGTACGGGCCTTGCTTGGGGCGACGGAGGCGGGTTTTTTCCCAGGCGTGCTTTTCTACTTCACCAAGTGGTTCCCGGAGCGGGAAAGGGGAAAGGCGGTCGCATTGTTCTTGAGTGCGTCAGCGGTCGCGTCGATTGTTTCCGGGCCCCTCTCCGGTGCGCTCCTGCGACTGCATGGTTTCGACCTTCATGGCTGGCAATGGATGTTCATCGTGGAAGGCGGCGGCTCGATCATCCTCAGTAGCTTCGCGTGGTTCCGACTGGCGTCCGAACCGGCGGAAGCGCCTTTCCTCAATGGCGCAGAGAAAGCCGCGCTGTTGACGAAACTCTCGCAGGAAGCGAATGACGGCGGCGCGCTTCCGCTCGAGCCAAGCGCGGCAATGCAGCTGTTTCGCGATCCGCAGATCTTTCTGTTTTGTTTCCTGTACTTCTGCATCACGCTCACGATCTACGCAGTGTCGTTTTGGTTGCCGGGCATCATTCGGCAACTGGGCGGAGGATTGACCGATGTCGATGTCGGTGCATTGAACGCCGTACCGTGGGCTATATCCATCGCCGCGATGTATGTCTTTGCGATGCTTGCGGTGCGTTGGCGGTTCCAGCAGGGATGGGTCGCAGCAGCCTTGTTCATCGCCGCGGCCGGGTTGCTTTTCTCGACCACCGGTTCGCCATTGCTCGCTTTCATCTGCGTTTGCTTTGCCGCGATTGGCTTCAAAGCCGCATCATCGCTGTTTTGGCCGCTCCCGCAGCGCTATTTCGATTCTCGGATTCTGGCCGCCGCACTCGCATTGATCAACTCGATAGGGAATCTAGGCGGTTTCGTCGCACCGGCAACCTTTGGCGTGCTCGAGGAATATGCCGGCTCGATCAGGGGCGGCTTGTATGGGCTGGCTGCCGTGTCGATCGCGGCGGGCATTGCCGTCCTGTTCGCCCGTTCGACGCCGAAGGTCAAACGCCCTCGTCGAACGAGGTGATGCCCCTGGCCGCGCTTGGGATATGACATCGCGTGCGCGGCCCTGTCGACGGGCGGCGCGGTCAGATCAAAGTATGAAAGAACGTCAATGTTTGCGATGCGCCCACAACCAAAAGTAAGCGGCGAATGTTCGGCGAGCAGGCGGCACAATACCTTCAGCAACGGGACTATTCCGCCTGATGGAAAGGGTAAGGGTAACGGCTGCAATAGCCAACGCGGCGAGACCGCGAAAGCGAAACGATTCGAACCATGTTTCCGGCACATCGCAACACGATATCGCCACTAGCACGGCCGCTTGGAGAGCGGCAGCGGTAAGCGACGCGATGACGAGACAGTAGCGCAAAGGATGCGCGTGACGCATGTTCATGTCGAAAGTTCGCAAAAAGCGCGGGCCACCATCCGATGATCGCGTCAGACACGCATCGGCACAGAATGCCGACGCGATCATCGGATGGTGGCCCGCAAATAACGCCTTCATCGTACGGCGCTTTCACTTAAGGGAGTCTTACGAACCTTGGTGGCATGGTCCATTCGTCGCGTACGAAACGATGGGTGCCGTCGCACGCGACGCCCCTAGACGGTAAGATGGGTCATCGCCTTGCCAGGGAACCGCATCGTATGCCATCTTCTCGTCGTATTGCCGTGCTGACCGGGGCCACCGGCGGTATCGGCCGTTGGATCGCATTAGGCTTGGTCCAAGCGGATTTTCATTTAGTGATCGTGTGCCGAGATCGCGCGCGCGGCCAGGCGCTGGAACAGTGGCTGGCGCAACGCGCCGCTTCGCAAGTCAGTACCGAACTTCAGATTGCCGACCTGACATCACTTGCCGAAACGCGGCGGGTTGGCGAAAGTATTGCGCTGGCACATCCCGCAGTCTCCCTGTTGGTGAATAACGCAGGCATGTTCAGCGCCCATCGGCGTCTGACTGCCGAGGGGCGTGAACAGGTGCTGGCCGTCAACCATCTTTCGCCCTATGTGTTGGTCGATACATTGGAACCGGCACTGAGAGCGGGGGCACCCGCTCGCATCATCAATGTGGGTTCGTCGACGTCCGACAATGGTGGCATCGATGCGCAGCGGCTTGAGCGGCCGCGGCGGTTCAGCGTGCATGGATGGAATATGGTGCGTGCTTATCGCGAATCCAAACTCGCGATGATGCTGACGACCTTTGCGCGCGCAGAACGGCTCAAAGGCAGTGGCGTGGTCGCGAATGTAGTCCATCCCGGTACCGTTGCCACTGGCTTGATTCGTGAGCGCGGCATCATCGGGTTGGCATGGAAAATCATGGCCCCTTTCTGCCTGAACGAGGAGCAGGGTGCACGCACGCCGTTGTTCGCAGCGCTCGATCCGGCGTGGGCAGCGAAGACCGGCATGTATGTCAAGAAATGCGCGGTCGCTCGACCGAATCCGCGTACGGCGGATGAGCAACTGAGAGCCGATGTCGATGCGGCCACGCGGGCACTGATTGCTGCCAGCGTGAAAGCGCAGAGCGATCCGAGGAGCCTGATGGTCTCGGCTGGCGTCTGATCCGGGCAGCGCACGACGCGTGTCGCGACTGTCGTTAGATACGGGGAGACGCATCCTCCACAATAGCCTTCAAAGAGGCGCGCGCAGCGCTTGATTTGGCTGCGGCAGCCGGGGGCTGTGCCGCCGGTGTCGTATGACCCTTTCCCGACGCGTTGGCGCGCAGCGGCCGAGGTGAAAGCGGGGTGGTGGGTGCCTGAGCATTCGACGCTTTCGTCTGCCGCGGAGACGCG
>CAWUJR010000382.1:0-4188 GCA_963922375.1 uncultured Robbsia sp. | reverse complement strand
CCGGCAGCAACGACGAGGTTGTCGCGACTGGAACGGCGGCCGGGGCGTGGACGGCACCCACGCGGCCCGATCAAGACGACTGGCTCTCTCCCGCACGCTCCTATGCGGACGGCGTCCTGCACGGGCAGCGATGGCAGGGCGAGGCACCGGCCATTCAAGGTGCCAGCATAGGAAAGGACGAGACGTCGAGCGACGAGGCAGCGAATGACCGCCAAATCGACGATGTGCTGTCGCAAGATATTACACATCGGGTGATGGCAACGGATTACATTGATGTCTCTCATGTGCACGTTACGGTAGCTCGTGCTAACGTAACATTGACCGGCTCGGTTTCGACCGAACGGCAATTGAAAGAAATAGAAGCGTTAGTGGCAGGTTGCCACGGCGTAAGACGTATCGATAACCGGTTGCGCATACAAAGCACTGCCGGGGGACGATAGAGGGCGGTGAGGTCCGTTCAAACGGATTTCGCCATTGATCCTCGACAACACTGCAAAGGAGAATAGAACTATGAAGGCAATTCGAGTAGTCCAAATGATCGGGGGTGTGGCTTCTTTGACGCTGGCACTGGCTGCCAATGCACAAGTCACGGTGACGGATTCCGCTGCGAGCGCGCCGGCCGCCGCATCGCATGAGACGGTTGGCGAGCATATCGATGATGCGACGCTGACGACCAAGGTGAAAACCTCGCTGGCGACCCAGAGCAATCTGAAGGCGCTGCATATCCATGTCAAGTCGCATAACGGAACGGTCCGCTTGACCGGTACCGTGCCGGACGCGACGCAAAAATCGCTGGCTGGCGAGACCGCCGCCAACGTAAGCGGCGTCAAGGGCGTGCGCAATCACCTGCGCGTGGTGGCAGAGTAAGCGCGGTTGAGCCTTGGGTGAACGTTGAGTGAGTGCTGGTTGTGCGCTGCTTGGCCGCATGCGACCAGCATTCTCGCGAAGCCGACGTGACCGATGAAAATTCGGTTGCTTTATACGTGATATATTTCCGATTCCTAATGAATGGAAGGGGACGCTGATGAACACGATGACACGGGCAGCATGGGTAGCAGCACTTTCGGCAGGCTTGCTTGGGTTTGCGGCTAGCGCTTCCGCGCAGGCGAGCGATCCGACCGCCGGTACGACGAATTCGGACGTGACCGCGTCGACGACGACAGGCGCGTCGTCACCAGGCGCAGGGCACCACACCGCGCATCATAAAAAGGCGAAAAAGCACGCGGTAGCAGCGAGCGACGCCGCGTCGGAATAAAGCAAGAACGCTTCGACATAAAGAAGAAACGGGCCGTCACGGCCCGTTTTTTCTATCGCTAGCCCCGTTAAGCGGGCGCTAGTCCGACACGTTACTGCTTGCTCGCGTATTGATCGCGCAGATCGCGGATGCGGTCGTGATTCTGCAAGACGCCTTGATATTGTTTTTCCACAAGCGCGCGCACGTCGGCCGGCAGGTCCTTGTCCAGTGCCTGACGGTAATTCTTCTTGGCGGCATCCTCACCGCGCTCGACTTCTTCAAGGATCGCGTGCTCGTCGTGCGACGTGACTGCCGATTTGACCTGTAGCCATCCGCGATGCAACGCGCCGGATACCGACCCGCTTGTTTCCGGCTTCCCGCCATGCTGGACCACTGCGCGCTGCAGCTCTTGGATGCCGTTGGCGCAGTCTTGCGCACGTGAGGTGAACACCGCCTTCAACTGGACGTCATGCGTGTCTTCTGCTGCCTTGCGAAACCCTTGCTCGCCATCTTTCGACGTCTCGATCAGATCGTTCAACACGGAAATGGTGGTATCGCTCATATTTATCTCCTTGTGATAGTAGGACGGTAACGTGCCGCGCTTTCTCAGCGCGTCGACCCTCTCTGTGTGTAGCTCATCCTCTCTCAGCACGTCGCGTGCCCGCTCGGCCGGCCCCGTGAGCGGGCCATGCATGCCGATCCCAGGAACGGCAAAAGAATGAAAACCACACCCTGTACCTGGGCGTTCGCACCTCGCTTGAACGCACGCGTAAGTTTTGCACGTGGCACGTCCTGGCTTGCCGAGGCGCACTCGGTCACGATTGTCCACATAGGAAGCGGAATCGAAGT
Source organism: uncultured Robbsia sp. (assembly GCA_963922375.1). Taxonomy (GTDB): domain Bacteria; phylum Pseudomonadota; class Gammaproteobacteria; order Burkholderiales; family Burkholderiaceae; genus Robbsia. The sequence goes on along the minus strand of CAWUJR010000382.1, from coordinate 2,105 downwards.
GAACCTTTGTTTATAAGGGTAAGCACGCGTTGGCACGGCAGTTGCTGTAACCAACTCGCCTGATGTCATGGCGACGCTCAGGAGAGCAGCGTGACTGGATGGTCAGACAGGCAAGACGAATTCTTGAAATTCCGCGCTTGCACCGGTGCCCGCATCGCTCATCTTATCGAATGGAAAAAGGGAGAAATCGCATGTATTACGACACAACGAACGAGACTGTTTTCCGGGTACTGCGCGGCAAGGACGGTCGTTGGGAAGTGACGCAGCCGACGGTCAAGCGTCCGCTGGCCAAATTCGATCGGATGGATGATGCGATGCAGTATGCGCGCGACGTGCAGGCGGAAAACCGCCGCTATGCGTGGATTACTGCCCGTCAGTCATGAAGTCTGAGGTGATGTCGGCACTGGTGCAGTGGATTGCACCGGTGGAACCAGCCCAGCGGGCACGGGCAACGATACGCGGATATCGGCAATAAAAACGGCGCAAGGAGCGCCGTTTTTATTGCCCTCACATAATGCTGAAGGCGTTTGCTTGTTTCGCTGACCTGCAGTGCGCGCACCGCGCTTGTTGCTCGAAAGCCGAAGCCAGCGCGAACGTCGATCGAAGGCGCGCGCCTCGACCTTCATCCGCATGCCTTCGGTCGATAATTAAGAGTGGCCCGCCGCGCTGGCGAATCGGAACAAACCGCTGCGCAGCACGACCGGGTGACCGGCACTTCGTTCCAGCGCAACGCGGCAGACGGAAAAAATGCGTCGCCGACCATTCCGGAAGGAATCCAGCATCGAGTCTTCGAACGGCCCTTGGGCGTCGAAGTGGTCATGAAGTGCTTCCGCCGATACTGCACATGCAACGGGATGGCCGTCGACCACCACGGTAAAACGGACTTCAGGTGGCGATCCAGAGAATTCCGGTGGATCGTCAGGAAAATAGATGTCCATCATATTGCGCTCCTGACCGTGCTCCCGATGGGGGCTGCGAGTCGTTCTAAAGCCGATGATGTGCAGACGCGGCGCGTGCATGGCAGTCAGCTCACTTTGACATAAGTGAACTGATTGGCAATATTCTTCGGCACGTACCCGCGTCCGATCGCAACGCGCGGACGCAAATACTTCCGCTGCTCCCACCACCGCCGACGCTGTGCATGGGATAAGAAACGAAGATGTCGGCGATAAGCGAAGATACTCATGATGCCCTCCCGGTAATGGCCGGCGTCTTGCGCGCGGCATCGAATCGTGGTCTAAATCGTTATGAACTACGCTTGTGAGGTGCCTCGTGTGGGCCATCCTTCTCATACCGATATAAAGCAAACCCCGTGCCATGCGCTTTGTGTTCGTTGGTGGGCCGGGTGGCTTTCCGCGGCGTGAATCTTGCGGCTTGCTGCGCTGATTTTCAACATAGGAGCATGATCGATGGCTGAACCGACTTACCGAAAAGGGCACTACGTCGCCACCGTATTTACCGAGCAGTTCGATAACGGGCAGTTCCAGGGCATGGTGTCCATGGAGCGCGCGGACAAGGCGAGCAGTGCCGAACTGCATCGTGCCGAGGCATTCAGTTCTTCCCGCGCCGAGGCATTTGAAGAGGCGCACGCGCTGGCCCATCGGTTATTAGCATTGGTGGAAGACGTCTAACTCGAACACGCCAGATGCATTCGCACCACGACATGGCGCGGGGGCGCCTGTCCCTTCTCTCGCGCGACCTTTTCTCATGTAGGGGCGGTCGTTGCACGGCCGACGCGAATCGGCGGATGCTGGTATAAATATGTCAGCGGCGCGTAAGATTTCGCGCGGTTCGCACGGTGCAGGGCAAGGCGGCGATTCCTTTTGTGGCGCTCAATGCGTCCAACGGATGTTCGTGTAATAGTTACACGGGTGCCATGAGGAAGCGCTGCCGGCATGTCACCGTTATTTGCCACCGTCCCGAATACCGGGTGCCGCACGCCGGTATCCCCGGTGGCACCTGACGGCCCAGGAGGCTGAATATGCCGGAGCTCCGATTTACGAAGGGCGACATGGTCGCCAACGCATTTGTCAACGCGCTGGACGACGGGCGCTACCGCGGCCTCGTGCTGATATCGCATGGCGGCGAGCGCCGCGACGACGCGC
>CAWUJR010000381.1:0-4201 GCA_963922375.1 uncultured Robbsia sp. | reverse complement strand
CGCGGACCACGCGGTGCCCGGCAATTGCTCGCTCGCGGCCAATTGCGTCGAGCGCGCGGCCTGCGTGCGCCAATCGGTGAAACCGCCCACGTATTCGCGCCACGTCGCATTGCCTTCGAACGCGATCACCGACGTCACCACATTATCGAGGAACGTCCGATCATGGCTGACCAGCAGGACGGTACCCGCATAATCGGTCAGCAGCTCTTCGAGCAATTCCAGCGTCGGGATGTCCAGATCGTTGGTGGGTTCGTCGAGCACCAGCACATTCGACGGCCGCGCAAACAGGCGCGCCAGCAGCAAGCGGTTCCGCTCGCCCCCGGACAGCGACTTCACCGGCGAGCGCGCCCGTTCCGGCGAGAACAGGAAATCGCCCAGATAGCTCATCACATGCTTGCGCTGGCCATTGATCTCCACCCAATCAGAGCCGGGCGCGATCGTATCGGCCAGGCTGCTCTCCGGATTGAGCTGCGCACGCATCTGATCGAAATACGCGACTTGAATATTGGTCCCCGTGCGCAGCGTTCCCTCGTCCGGCTGGATTTCGCCCAGCATCAACTTGATCAGCGTCGTCTTACCGGCACCGTTCGGACCGATCAAACCGATCTTGTCGCCCCGCATCACCGTCACCGACAAATCGCGGATCAGCGTCCGATCGCCGTAGATCTTGCTGATGTCGGTCAGCTCGGCCACGATCTTGCCCGAACGATCGGCATGGCTCACGTCCAGCTTCACGTTCGACTGCACGTTGCGGCGCTCGGCGCGCTCACCGCGCATCGACTCGAGCCGTTGAATCCGGCTGACGCTGCGGGTACGACGCGCTTCCACGCCCTTGCGGATCCACACTTCCTCTTGCGCGAGCAACTTGTCGAATTTCGCGTTTTCAACGCGCTCCGTTTCCAGTTGCTGCTCTTTGCGCGTCTGATACGCGACAAAATTGCCCGGATAGGACAGCAAGCGACCGCGATCCAGCTCGACGATGCGCGTGGCGACCTTATCCAGGAACGCGCGATCGTGGGTGATGAACAGCAAACTGGTACGCAACGAGATTAGCAAGGTCTCGAGCCAACGGATCGCATCGAAATCCAGATGGTTGGTCGGTTCGTCGAGCAGCAGCAGGTCCGGTGCGCTGACGAGCGCACGCGCGATCGCGACGCGTTTGCGCATACCGCCGGACAGGTCCTCGACGCGCAGCGTGTGATCGAGGCCCAATTGTTCAAGCGTCGTCTCCACGCGGTTGCGCCATTGCCACGCATCGTGCGCATCGAGCGCCGACTGCAACGTGGTCAGGCGCTCCATCAACGCGTCGGTATCGTCGGCGACTGCCAATTGCGACGAAATATCGTCATATTCGGCCAGCAGACGGATCGACTCGCTCAGCCCCGACGCCACTGCGTCGAATACCGTTTCGCCCGGTGCGAATTCCGGTTCCTGCGCCACGAACACCGTATGCAGATTCTGTTGACGCGACACGAGACCGTCGTCCGGGTGGGACAAGCCGGCAACGATCTTCAGCAGCGACGACTTGCCCGCGCCGTTACGCCCGATCAGACCGACGCGCTCGCCCGCCTCGATCGAAAAATCGGCGTGGTCAAGTAAGGCGACATGGCCAAAGGCCAATTGTGCGCCGGTGATGGAATACATCGACATGGGGAATACCAGAGCGGGGAGAAAAACAGCATTGTACCGGTCGACGACGACAGACAAGCGTCTATCGCGTCGGGCGGTCGAAATCGGACGGGGCTCAGTGCGCTCGGGCGAACGCCGACGCGGGAAAGACGAGCGGACAGCAGCGACGAATCGCGGAATCAACGAACAAACGACTACAACGTCTGCTTCGACCCTAACGATGCGTTAGTCGCTCGCTTTTGACTCATTTGTGACCGACGACTGCACCACCGGGACCGCATGGCGCAAACGGCATCATTTGGCTGTACGCGAATACGACACGAGCGCGCGTTTCATGCGCAGGACCCGTAACACGTCATGGCAACCCATGATCACTGCGATACCCATCACTGCTGCACCACCTGCGAGAAACTGAATGCTCATACCGCCCTCCAGATCACCAATGAATCCAACGAATGCCGTGATTCAACATTACAGGAAAAAAATTGATGTAAATAAGGGAGAACACAGGTATTTATCAAATTTTCGCGAAGGCGTTGCGGCGACGAAACAGTACATACGGTTTCACGCGCCAAACCGATGGAGCGGGTCCCGTTCAAGCGGTCGATTTTGCCGCATCGCCTGCTGTGGCAAGGGTTTGACGCGATAGGACGCCCACGGCCGAGATCGAACGTGGCCATGCGCGCGCGGCTGACGCACCGCCGAGAAACCGGCGTTAGATGAGAAGATCGGCGACTGGGACCCAGCGGGTTTTGCTATACTCTGCATCGCAATCGGACGGGCAGATCTTGCAAGCAGCACAAACTGGCCGCCCCGCGATCGCAAACGGTCCACTCCCCGTAGTTCAATGGATAGAACAAGCGCCTCCTAAGCGCTAGATACAGGTTCGATTCCTGTCGGGGGGACCATACCCACTCTGCGCGTCTTCAGCGCTACCTTGTCATCGGGCACGGTACGTCCCACATCGCTGCCGGGGAGGCCGCGTGAATCGCCCTGGTGCCGCAGTTGGCCGAGCATGCGAGGCCCTGGGCACCCCCTCGTTTCTCCCCAAACCGCCTCGCCATACGCGCGCGCCGAGCGCCATCGTCATGCGATATCCGACCAGGAACGGTGCCTGCTCTATCTGGGCACCAGCGTTTCGAGTCAGATCATGGCAAACAACTTATCCGAATCGGTATGTCACCCGCTCAGTGGACGCGATATCCATTCGCCGCAGGCGCAATTGCGATTATTGATCGTCGACGACGAGCCGAATTCGCTGATGGCATTAGCGGCGTTTCTCGCGGCCGAGGGCTTCGAGTGCAAAACGGCCTCGGACGGCCTTCAGGCCATCGAGGTGGCAACACAGTGGGTACCGGAAATGATCATCATGGATATATCGATGCCGGGTCTGAGCGGCGTGCAAGCCGCACAACAGCTACGCCGTCATGAACGAACGCGCTCGATTGCCGTCATCGCCTACACCGCGTTGAACGAGGCCGAGGTGAAGCGACAAATGCTTGGTAATGAGTTCGACGGTTACTGCCAGAAAGGCCATGCGACCGTGCATCTGGTGACGTTGATTCACCACGTCGTCCATCACGGATGACGGGTATCGATTACCGCCGATTACGGCAGCCCGTTTTGTCGAATCGGCAGTATATGATCGCGCTTTTGACCAGGAAAAGCGGGACATGAAGCGTTCTTTGATCGGCGCACTGCTCGTCGCAGGCAGCGCGGCTCTCACTCTAGCGGGCTGCAACGGCGGCACCTTCGAAGAATTGGAGAAAGCGCCGGTGGCCTTGCGGCGGGACACGCCCACGCCGCGCGCGCAGGTCGCCGCCTGCATCACGGATGAACTGGCTCAATTCGGTAGCGACTTCGGCCGGTTCCCTGACATCGAACCCGGGACTACGCGTCTCGAACTAGGCGGCAGTGACGGCTATCACTTTCGGAACTACTACCAGATCGATATCGATGACCTCGATAACGGGTCACGCGGATCGCACGTTGCCGTGCGCCACTCTAAGGCTCAGGACGATAGCCTTTCGGTGACGGACCTGCTCGGCCTGGTTCAGCGTTGCATGCAATAAATCCGCTCAGAGAGGGACGCCGCGGACCACGCGCCACGTCCCGCTCCCTTCGCTCAAGCCAGACGCGGCGCGGCGTACGATGCGCCCATGTGCGATGCCGCCACGGTGCGGCTAGCCGATCCTCCATCGAGTTTGAAGACAGCCACCAGTTCCCGTAAGCCCACCGATTGGGCGGCCATTGATTGCGCCGCGGCCGACGCTTCTTCGACAAGCGCCGCGTTCTGTTGTGTGACCTGGTCCATCTGCATCACGGCTTGATTGACCTGGTCGATACCCATCTCCTGTTCGGATACCGCGGCGGTGATTTCGCCCATCAGATCCGTCACCCGTTTCACGGACTTCACCACGTCGTCGATGGTCTTGCCGGCGCCGTCGACGAGCGTCGTGCCCACGCGCACCTTCTCGCCCGAGTCGTGAATCAGCGACTTGATTTCCTTCGCGGCAGACGCGCTGCGCTGGGCAAGCGCCCGCACCTCGCTCGCCACCACCGCAAAGCCACG